>JAJYPG010000016.1 GCA_021795535.1 Planctomycetota bacterium | reverse complement strand
TACACGGTGAAGGCGCGGACTGGATTTAATTGTGGGCCGGGGTAATGTGCAGGACGGTGCCAATAGCCAGGTTGCTGGCATCGGCAATGTGATTGACACGCATGATTTGTTTCACATTTCCCGCCGATGCGCTGCCCATAAACCGCTGGGCTATGGATGAAAGTGTGTCATGCGGCTTAACACGGTAAGTAATCAACTTCCCGGAAACAGAGGCTGGTTGGGCCGGAGAGGATCCTGGAAAAAAGCCTTTGATAAATTGTTTGGCGGCTTGTTGGGCATGCCGCATTCCCGGAAGGCTGCCGGAATTCGTGGTGGCGGCAAGCTGTGTCAGGTGCAGGCTGGAACGCTGTGAAACGGCATCGGTTCCAGCGGATGGAATGAGCAATCGCTGACCAATATGGAGCATACTACGCGCATTTTTGAGCGTTTTGGGATTGGCCGCAACTATCCGCCGCACGGCCAGCGGACCACCGTCGTGATAACACAGCCACGCGATGTGGGTCAGGGTATCACCAGATTTTACAGTGTAGATGCGCGAACCACCGGTTTGCGAAGACATGGTCCCGCTCGCCGCTGCGCCAGCCGAGCGACCATTGACTGATGCGAAGCTGCTTACCGGAGCCAGACCGATACGCGTGCCGCCCGTGACCGGGGCAAGCCGGGAGCCGCTGTGGCCATAAACATTTCCCATGGCCACCACGACGGGCGCGGCGGGATAACCGGCCAACGCGGATTGTGCCGTTGCAGCCGACGGACGAGACTGGTTGTTGCCTACGGCACCAGTCACGGAAGAAACCGGATGGGCGGATGGCGGCGGTGGCACAAAGGCCCCCGGCGGATTGAGGAGAGATTGACGAAACGAACTGCCCAGTGAGCCAAGAGTGGCGGGCTGCACCGAGGACTTCACCCGATCCAGATACATAGAGAGCAATGCCCCTATCAGGACAATGAGGGCCAGACCGGTAACCATTCCAATACGTGTATCACGACTCATGATTTTCAACCTCCCGGTTGATTGGGTATATCCGCTGCCGCCCAAAAATCACGATCCATCGCGGGGGCGACATGTAAACTTTATACGATCCTTCAACCTTTATGGCTCGGTTCATCCGCGAGCCGACAACATTAACCGGGCTAGGGCCAAACGCTTCTCACGCCTGTGCCCGGAGCAAAAATTTAACACCCCGCAATTTGGCGCTGCGACTGCGCGGGTTGCGGGCAATTTCCAAATCATCTGGAATCAGCGGCCTGGGTGTTAGCACGTCACACCAGCCAGCGGCCTGCCACTGGCGTGTGGCCTGTTTAACCAATCGGTCCTCGCCAGAATGAAAACTGATGACAGCGGCGCGGGCACCGGGTTTAATGCAGCGGGGAACAGCATCAAGAAAACTCTGGAGATTTTCCATTTCGCCATTCACCGCCATACGCAAGGCCTGAAAGGTTCGCGTGGCGGAATCCATTTGTCCGTAGGGTGTCGGCCCGACAGCGCTGCGTACCACAGAGGCAAGTTGTTGTGTGGTAAGAATGGGCGTCGTTTTGCGGGTTTCAACTATCAATCGGGCAATACGACGGGAAAACCGTTCCTGGGCATTGTTAAAAATAAGGTCCGCGAGCTGCTTTTCCGATAAATTACGCACCAGATCCGCGGCGCTGCGTGAGAGCCGCGGATCCAGTCGCATATCCAGGGGAGCATCAACGGAAAAACCAAGTCCATACCGGGTGGTCAGCAGTTGGTTGGTGGAGACACCTAGATCGGCAAGAATCATATCCACCTCCTTGAGTCCAACGGCTGAAAGCACGTCGACCATTTCGGCGAAATTGGCGTGAAAAAAGCGGCATTGAGCCGGACTGGCAGAAAGGCGTTCTCTGGCATAGGCCAGATTCTCCGGGTCGGCATCAACACAAATAATCGTTCCAGTCGGCCCAAGATCACTGGCCAGTGCCAAGGCGTGGCCACCACGGCCCGCAGTGCAATCCAAGGCAACCTCGCCGGGACGGGGTTGCAGAATTGATAACACCTGCTTGAGTAAAACAGGATCATGGCCGTGCTCACCAGCGTCCATGTGAACCTTCGGCAGGAATCGCACCTGCGCGTGATGGCGAAAATCGTCTCACAATAAGACGAAAAAAACAAAGTAGGATGGGAGCACGCTTGGCCGCCATGCCCCCATCCAGCCGATCCGTGGCATGTGTCGCTTCGTCCATGACATAATAGCTGCGACACATTGGCCCGCTCCGCGAGCCATTTTCCCGCCGGCGTCCTGCCGACGATATTAATCGAGTGGTCAGGGGCGGCGTTCCGGCGACACATCCATGTGCGCCGGAACGATGCCTGCTGCTGCCTGGTTATTTCGCGTTCATCCTTGAACCCGATTTAACCCAGAGAATCCAGACGCTTCCGTGCGTCTTTTTTTGAACCCACGCTGCGCCGGGCCGTCCATGGCTGCGCGTTGTGGGTTCAAGTTGTTTTGGGGCTGGCTTCCTGGCTTCCTTGCCTTGGCATTACGCCAGCCTAGGCAGCAACATCCTTGTGCTGCCGAAATTTCCGGTATTCGCGATGTTCATCCATATTCCAGATGGTGATCATGTCACCACCGCCGCAAACAGCCACATCGGTACCTAAAATACGTTTACCAAACACGCCATCCTCGGCGTTGGGACGAAGCATGAATTCGTCGGGAATAAGGATGCGGCCCTGAGCATCTATTTCCATCTGGCCGACATCAGCGAAAATTTCATCTATTGCCTGAAACTCAAGGGCTGTGTGCTTCACCTTGCCCGCCTGGGCCATACAGTCAACCGAGGCCTCATAAATGGAGCGTGGAACAATTTGCAAGCAGTACCAACTCCTGTTTTCCGGACCCTGAACTCTTACAGCTTTGGCAACCAGCAGTTTTTCAATGCCGGTACGATCAAATTCCTTGCGGAAGATGGCCGGTACGGCCAGGCGATTCTTGCCATCAATCGTGTGGTGGTAAGTGCCAGACAAAAACATCGTACAGCCAACTCCCGTATAGTCAACAACTCAATCCCTTTTGCTCCATTCCTCTCCACTTCCATCCACATCGACCTAAATCTATCCACTTCATTAGGAAATTGCAAATAAATATTGTACACGTCGGTATATTGACGGGCTTAGGACCGCCTCAGCTAGCAGTAGAACTACTATTACTGGCGGCATTCAGTGAAAATTCATACTATAGGCGGGAAAAAGAAAATCGAGTAAAAAAATTAAAGAATTGTGGTTAAAAGCTGTTCATAACGGTCAATCATACGCAGCGTGGTATATTCCCCCACTACTCGGTTCTTCCCCCCCTCCACAAGGCGCTGCTTCAGTGCTGAATCCCCCAGTACCGTCGCGATACCCTCGGCTAACGCGTCGCCTGCGGCAGTGGAGTAATTGGCGTCGGCCTGGGAAAATTCATTCCTGGCCACCCCCCCATCCACCAGCCAGCCGCTGGCACCATGGGTAATAATCTCGCTGACGGCCCCGCCGCGACAGGCGACCACCGGCACTCCGGCGGCCATGGCTTCAACGGCGGAAAGCCCGAAGCCCTCCACTATAGATGGATTTATGAACACATCAAAGCATTTATACCATTCTTGTGGCCTGGCCGTGGGGCCTGGGAACGCCACATGCGAAACAATACCCAGTTCCACTGCCAAGGCGCGCAGACGCGATTCCATCGGACCGTAACCGATCATCGCCAAATACAGACGACGCCAGCGGTCATAGTCGCTTAGCAGCAGCGTGGCAAACCCGCGTAACAGAACATCCAGCCGTTTGACCGGATCAAAACGCCCAATATAACCCGCCACCAGGGCATTGGCTGGCCACGGACGATCGGCCACGGGAACCTGCTCGGCATTTTGAAAAACTTCCACATCTATCCCGTTGGGTATTACCCATTCGGGGCCGGTAAACCCCTCCTTGGCAAGACGATGAAAAATGGCGCGGGAGGGTGCCACAACACCCGAACTTAGCCCACCAAGGATGCCGCCGGCACGCCAGTGCCACTGCGGTTCTGGCTGAAGCGTATGGAGCGATTGGATATAAACGCAAGGTGAAGCAAACGGAGAGGCCAGCGTCGCGAGCAAATTCGCATGAACCAACATGCTGAAAACAGCATCCGGCTTCTGGTCATCAAGCAGACGCACCCAGCGCGCCGCAGCGCGGTAATCCGTCGGTCCGGCGGCATGCAGGCCCACCACTTCCACCCCGGCAAGACGTATCCAGCGTGCCACAGGTCCGGGCGATTTAATGCTTACCACCAGCGGGGCAATGCGACCACGAGCCTTAAGATCGCGCACAATGCGCAGGAGTAAAAGCGGACAACCGCCCAGGTCAAGGTCTGTGATGAGAAAAATTACTTTGCGCGTCATGCGACTCCGGAGGTTTTCATACCGTCCGCAGGATCGGTAAACCGCACAGTGCGGAAAAAACCACAAAACAACCTCCTTCCGCTCCGCCGCACAACGATTCCTTTTTTTTACCCGCCGGTTTCGTCGGCGGCCACCAATACATCCAATATCGCCCCAGGCACCAACTTCACCACTGGGCCTCCTCAAACGGCGAAAAGGGCACTTTGCTGCGCGCTTTGGGAAGGTGTTTAAGAGCATCGCCGGCAAGTTTTACGGCGTCATCGTTGTCCACGCGAATGTTCAGCCCCCAGTCCACCACCGTGGCGACCTGCCCACCACAGGCCCGAACCAATCCGGCGTCATCAACGGGGGAGACCTTTATTTCGTTACGCCGGCCATACGCATGAACCAATATGTCCCGCCGAAAAACCTGCGGCGAACCGACCAGAAAAAGAGAGCGGCTCTCGTGCGTATCGCCAAGCAGTTGATCCTTTACCCGTGCCAGCGAACCGATAATCGGGCTTACCGGTACCGCGGAGCCTGTTTGCGCAACAGCGGTTTCCAGTGTGTCCAACAATGTATACGGCACTGCGGGACGGCAGGCGTCATGAATGAACACAGTCTTTATTTCAGGTTTGAGTTTTTCCAGACCGCGGGCCACCGCACCAAACCAGTCCGGACCGCCGGCCGTGACCGAAACACCCTGAAACGCCAGATGGGCGGAGTATTTCTGACTCAGTCGCTCAAGATCATCCGGTAGAACGCAGACAATCCGCTGCTGAACCTGATCACGTTTGGCGTACAATTCAATGGTACGCATGAATACTTCCCGATTATCAATTTTATTAAATGGCTTGCCCGGAACCGCACCAGCGCCGGCGGGCGGAGCCATAACAAACAAAACAGCAATATCCGACATTCCGCGTCTCCTTGGGTACGGGGCGGCATAACTGTTATGCCGCGGAATCAAGCGATTCATTCTAGCCGCAACCGGCGGTCCCCTGCCACCGGCGCGGGACAATACCCAATAGCAGACGCGGCAATTTTTACAGGCCAGACGGAAAGTGGCTATTTTTGGCTTAAAATACATTCCAAAAACACGTTCGACGAACTGGCGAAATGCGGCTGAGGACAGCCACTCTCCCAGAGGCCCGAAAAAATTGCCATGCCCGCAATAGCGGCGGCACGAAAGCGGTTTGGAGAAGGTCGTGCATCTATACTGCTCGCGGATATTGATGGTACTTATGTTCAGACAAAGAATTGTGCTGCAGGTCTCCAGACCTACACTACAAAAAAATCAGCTTTCGCTCTGGAGTGAATTGATGCCCTCGTTCATTTCGGAAGAACCCGAAAAAGGCATTAAGTCTGGTTGTCCGGAGTTGTCGTCAGAGCGGTTAAATCCACGGCTTCATAGCGCAGCAGACGCTTTTTCATCCAGCGGACCGCCAATAAATCAATAAAGGCCCGGATAACCCGGCTGCCGAATTTATATTTGGTAACGCCGAAGGCACGCGGGAAGTGGCTGACGGGAACTTCAATCACCTTAAACCCACGCATTTTCACCAGTGTGGGAAAGAAGCGGTGCATTCCCTTGTAAAGCGTCAGACCTTCAAGGCACTGACGCTTGTAAACCTTAAGCGAACAGGCGGAATCCTGAATATTTTCGCCACTTAGTTTGTTGCGCACGCCATTGGCAATTCTGGTTTGAATAAGGCGCAGAAAGTTGTCATTCCGTTTTTGCCGCCAACCATTGACCATATCCACATCCGGGCCAAGCATGGCCATAAGACGGGGTATTTCACCGGGGTCGTTTTGCATATCGGCATCCACGGTTCCCCACACGCGGCCGCGCGCATGACGGAAACCGGCATCCATGGCGGCGGTCTGGCCACTGTTTTTTTTCAGTGAAACAACGCGAAGCCAGGAATAAAGTCGCGATAATTCCAGTAATTTTTCGCGTGTGCCATCGCTACTGGCATCATCCACGATAAGGACTTCAAAGCGGAAGCCCAGCGGCGTAAAAACAGCGGCGATCCGCCGCACCAGCGGCGTAACATTTTCCACCTCGTTATAGGCCGGCGCAATGATGGTAAGTTCCACAGGTTCCAACTCGGTCACAGCCTTCTCCATAAAGCCTGGCAAACACGCACAACTACAGCGTTATATCAGATAACGCGAAAACCGGGTATTGGATTTCATAACGACAGGCCCAACGGGCAGGAAAACACCTTGCTCTGGCGGCGGGTGCCGGCGCAAGGTGTGGAAAAGGAAAAAGCCGGGGATAGGACCCCGGCTTGTGAATAAATTTTGTGGCGATGCAATTTGCATGCCCGCCATGGGCGGCAATTCAAACGCGATCAGGTTACTTCATGCGCCCGTGGGTGGGCGGATTCATAGGCATCCTGAATTCGCTTGGTGGTCAGGTGGGTGTAAATTTGCGTGGTGCTAAGGCTTTGGTGACCAAGCAGCTCCTGAACGGAACGCAAATCCGCACCATGGTTAAGCATGTGCGTCGCAAAGCTGTGCCGCAGCGTATGCGGGCTGATATCCGGGTCCAAATGCGCTTCAATCAGATATTTGTCGAGCTTGCGGCGAACCGACCGCGTGCTAAGACGCTGGCCATGCTTATTGATGAACAGCGCGGTGGCTGTTTCAGCGGGCGACACGATCTGATTGCGCATTTCGAGATATTTTTTCACCGCGGCAACGGCGTTTTCGCCAATGGGGCTAAGGCGTTCCTTGCGGCCCTTGCCGCGCAACTTTAACACACCACCGACAAAATCAACATCTTCAATATTCAAACCAATGAGTTCACTCACACGCATTCCGGTGCTGTAAATAACCTCCAGCATGGCTTTATCACGACAGCCGAGAAATTCCGTGTCTTTGGGCGTCTGCAAAAGCTTGGTTACCTGTTCCTCGGTCATGAATTTGGGAAGACGTTTTTCCAGCTTGGGAGTGCGAATGGTCAACATGGGATTATTTCCCGTGAGACCCCGTTTGTTAAGGAATTTAAAGAAGCTGCGGAGTGTGGCAAGCTTGCGGGCCACCGTGGCTTTGGAATAATTGTGTTCCCGCATGTGCTGGAGGTAGGCACGCACATTCTCCGGACCGGCGGAAAGCAGCAGCCGATCAAATTCCTGTGGCGGTGGATCTGTAAGAGCCGTCTGAGGTTTTGCGCCCGGAGCATGATTGGATGTTGGGCCAAATGAGTCCGGCAGGCCGGCGAGAAAGCGGCCAAACTGTTTCAAATCCGCACCGTAACATTTACTGGTGTAGGTGGAGAAAAACCGTTCGAACTCGAGATAATTCAGAAAATCCTGAATACGCGGCGGTTGGGGAATTGGGGTTACCATAATGCACTGTGCCTTTCGACCAAGCGGAGTACCTTGAACCGTCCACGATTGACCGGTCTCACGTCAGGGTCAGTTGTTAAATACCACGGGTCAATTCCGTTGACCCGCCTTCAGTGCTCTCCATCAGTCGTGAACGCCATTATCGAAAGTCACCAGACCATCTTAAACGGTCCGATCCCGGTTCCGACACCCGGCCTTTTGACCGGCGTTGCCCCGAATGATTTCAAAGTATTTATCGGCGTTTTATCAGGCAAACGTGAATAACGGGGCAGATATGGAATTATTAATGCTGGAGGATAGATAAACGCATCATCCTTGCGTCAAATGGGATTTTATATAGGACTTTGCGTATGGCACCCGACGGTGTGCCCGTTTTTATTTCTGATAAAGAATTGTGGTGCAGGTCTCCAGATATGCACGTATCTGGCGTGCAGATATGGAGACCTGCACTACAAAATATGGATTTCGCCGTTTGGCAAAAGTCTTATCAATAGCCGCGTTGAGCAAAACATTGTTGTTGCGGTCTCATGCCAGGTCACGCCATTGTGGTGCCGCGGCCCCACAGAGGCTATTATGGAAACATGATTAGCGTTTACGTCGAGAACCAGCTTGGGCGAACGTGGTTGACGTGGGGAGACTATTCCGACGGAAAATTATCCGGGTAAATCATAATGCGGATTTAATGCAAACATTCGTGGTGTTCCGCAGATCCACGGACAATTTGCGCAACTGAACCGGAATGGCGTTGCGCACCGGCCAGATCACGCCGCAAAGGGGACGACTCCACCGGTATCAGGTTGAGTTTGAAAACAACGAAAACCACCTGATTCGCCCGAATAAGACCCCAAAAGGCGGTTGGCGGAGTAATACCAAAATCCCGCATACGCATTTTGGTAAGAGCATGAATATGAAAAACAACACGACTACGCCGCTGACCCGGTCCTTTTATCCAGACCGGATGCACGACCACGGTCGTTTTTAACAAACGGCTTTTTCCGGCAATGCTCAGCTTTCCTATGATGCGTAATATCAGTACAGCCTTGGTTCTTTGTGCGTTCAACACAACCGAGGCCTTGCCTAGTTTAAGAAATTCGTACCGTACAAATGGGTGATTTTTCGCCTTAAGAGCGTGGCGCATGTCATGGTCCATTCCCGGATTTCCGCCATGCAGGGAACGAATCGGCAGGTTCAGCACTCCAACGGACGGCGTTTCAAAAGGCAAGACGGGCGACTGATGGAGGGTTTTGTTCTGGTATAGGGCACTACGCAAAGGCAAGTGGCGCATCCCAAGCAAAAATTTCTCCAGCGTCTTCCAGGATGTACCAAGGCGCAATACCGCTTTCACGCTGGCACTTTCACTTTGCCATGAGCCAATGTTGGTTGAACCTTTGAGTTCCACCTTGCTTTTTCCGGTAATAACGAATTTAACGCATGCCGGATTTTCCCTTGTGGTGGCCGCAGGCCGCGAACTGACCGGCGGCACCACAAAGGATTTTACGGAAATAATTGACGCCAACTGCGCAGATGGCCAAGCCAGCGGCAGAAACAGACCAATTCCAATCAGACACGCGAAAGTTCCGCGGCCAGAAAAACCAAGCCGGAATAGGTCTTTTCGCTTCATGGTTTTGCCACTGTAACGTTCCTGGGTTGACGAACAAGATTCCACAGAGCCTTAATGGAAACGGTGTTGCCGGATTTGATGAATCCGAGCATGGCCGTTGGCGGGCTGATGCCGAAATCCGTCATTTTCAGTTTCACATGGGTGGAAATGACTAGCCTTCCGTTGGTGGCGGGCCGAACAATAAGCGGCAGTTTCACGTTTCGCGTCTTGCCCGCAACCGTAAGCCGGCCCGAGGTGGCAAAAGTATAGGCGGCATGACCGATTCCGGGCTTTTTATTCAGCACGGCCTTAACCAGTCTGTAGGTAATAAAGGGGTTTTTCCTGTGATGCAGCGCCCCATATACGTTACTGTCCATCCCGCCACCCTCGGTACTTTTGAGAGTATCAACAGAGATGGTCAGATTGATGGCGTTAAGACTGGCCGAGGTTTTCGCCGCAGCCGTGGCGGACGGCAAAAACGCCGAAACCGATCCGGCAAGATGCGTGGTCTTGATAGACCAATTGTGCAGGGTGGAGGTTCCGTTGACAACCACACTGCCCGCATGAACAGTACTGGTATAAACGGAGACTGGAGATGTTGCCGAAAATTTCCCGCCGCCGCCGGGATTTCCCCCGGCGGCTAAAACAGGAATAACCGCCAACAGCATGGTCGTAACAATAACAATCGCGGCCAGGTCGCGCATTGCGCGGAACATACCGGGATTCAGAGGATTCATGGGAACACTCCTGTCAGAAGCCAAACGATACTTCCATCACAACACCCTCAAATCCTGGGCCGAAAGACCCGGCGACGCCTTGGCCTGAGGCCAGGGCCGCATCGGTATTGGTGCCAAAGCTGTGATACTGCTCACGAACAAACTCCAGCTTGGTGAGAATACTTTGCGTAAGCCAGTAGCCGCCACCAATCTGCATGCGATCAACCCAGCCGTTGGAATCAATTCCTCCGACGGATCCGGCGAAGGCATAGCTGTATTGGGCCGCCAGATACAGTGCGGGAGTGATATGATAGACCACGTTGGATGAACCATAGAGCCAGCGTTCCGAAGGCGAACCAGCCGCGGTGCCGTTGTAGTTGCTATCCTGCGTCCAACCGACGTATGAATAGCTTTCCCAAGGCCATTTCTCGTAGGTGATGTCGCCCTGAACAGCGGTGACGTCGTTACCAGCCTGTGGGGTGATCTGTCCGGGGTTATCGCCGCCGCCAAATACCGCGGCGTAGACACCGCCGCTGCGTTCGGCGCTAAAAAGGTGGGAAACCTCTGTA
>JAJYPG010000015.1 GCA_021795535.1 Planctomycetota bacterium | reverse complement strand
AAACAACAAATACCGGCCGTCCCGGAAATTCCGGATACAGTCCCAATTGTGTAAATATATACCACGCGGACATTTCACCGCAATCATCATTTCCCCCGCCCGCCAGGCCGCCGGGGGTATCCGAGAAAGTCTTATCCGATACCAGGGCAATGTATTTTTGCGTGAGCCATGGAGCGCGGGCATAGTCAAATTCCCAGGGCGCCTCCAGATCAGGTTCATTGGTCGGATCGTAATGATGGTCCATGAAAGAAGAAAGGCGTTGGACGAACGGCTTGTCTCCGCCCAGAAGCTCAATAAGACCCTGAACATCCTCCGGTACCAGCCAGAGATATTCCCATGCGGAGCCTTCACAATAGAAGCTGTAGTCGTATTGATCGCGGCGCTTTTTGGTTAATTTACGCCATGTGCCAAACGGTGTTCTTCCCTGCATAAATCCGGTCGCGGGATTGTACAACGATCTATAATTTAATGCCCGCTGGGCCAGATATCCGGCCAGTTTGGGGCGGTTAAATTTCCGCGCAAACTGGGAAAGGGCGGCAAAGGCAATATCGTACTCTTCCGCTGTGGCGACATTGGTATTGGCACTGATGACCGCTCCGTGCTTTTCCCGCCAGATGCCCTGGTATGGGCCTGGAGCCTGATTATACCATTGGGAGAGTTTTGCAGGATCGTGCCACAAGGGTCCCCCACCCTGCCCCACAGACCAATCCGCCGCGTTACGGACAATGGTTTGCCGCAGCATGGCCTTCCATGCGGTCTGCACATCAAAGTCGTGTATGCCCGCGTTCCAGAAACTGATCAAGCCTATGGTCAGCGGATTGCCATTCATGACGCCAGTGGAAACATTGGCCTCCGGCCAGCGGTCTATAAAACCCTGCTGCTTATACATCTCCACCAGCGACTGCGCCATGTCGGCGGCGCGTTGTGGTTCCAAAAGTGCCAGCAATGGAATTTCGCTACGATAAATATCCCAGCCGGACCAATTAGCGTAAAGGTGCCGATGGCCAGCGGGAACATGATGAATCTTCCGGTCAAAACCGATATAACGGCCATCGACATCATCAAATATATTGGGCATAAGCAACGCGTGATATAGCGCGGTATAAAAAATCGCGCGGTGCGTCACTGATCCGCCTTGCACTTGAATGACATTCAACGCCTGGTTCCATTTTTTGAAAGCCGCGTTACGATAGGCCGCAAAATTCCATGTGGGCATCTCCGCATGGAGGTTGCGGATCGCCCCGTGTTCGCTCACATAAGAAATACCCACTCTTACTTTAATGGTTGTGGCACCCGTTGACGCCGGCCAGGACACATACGCTCCAATGTCTCCTTGTTCAGGACCTTGAGTTACCGTGGAACCATCCTTCGTAATGGCGTTGTGCCGCCAAACGCCATGCGTTAGAAAAGGAAGGCTGAACTGCATGGCAAAATAGACGGTTATCCGTCCCTTTACCCCGCAGAAAGCCTGCGATGTGACAAATCCCGTCAGCGTCCGATTATCGACGATCCGTACCTGGCTGGTGTATGTGGTCGTGCTGGCCAGACTGACTGGAACAAGAATATTCCGTTGTACGCTGGCGGGAAAAGTGAATTGCGCCATACCACACCGGGTTGTCGCGGTAAGCTCTGCGTTAATGTTCCAGGGCTTCATCAATACACGGTAGTAGCCCGGACAGGCTCGCTCGTTTTTATGGTTGAATGAAAATTCCCACTGGGATTGCAGGATGTGTACCGGCCCGGTGGTTGCGGTGAACAGCACATCGCCATCGTTGAGGCCACCGGTCCCGCTCATCATGGTCATGGCAAATCCACGACACTGCTTCTGGTTATAGTCGTAACCGCCTATGGCGGGTTTCGTTGCGATGGGATTAACCGCGGTCATGCCAAAAGGAACTACGGCGCCCGGATAAGTGTTGCCGGTGTTGGCTGTGCCGATGAATGGATTGACCTGGGCGGCGGGTCCGGAATTGACCGTCGCGACCAGATTATGACACAAGGACATTCCGATGAGCCCGCATAGCGGAATAGCGTAGCGCCGTAAGATTTTCGCTGTGACATTCCGTATCCAGATGTTGCGCATTTTAATTCCATTCAATAAATAACAGACAGCCAAAGACGCCGAGGGATGGCCGAGTCGCAATCCCATCTTTTATTTTGACTGCGTTCCTTTCTTTTTCTGTTCAGATGTATGGCCTGAAACACGGATGGCGACAAATCTGTCAACGTAGATATATTTAATCTTCGAGTTTCCGATGCCATGAATCCACGCTGACCTGCCCGCCGAAGGAACCGGATTATAACTAAATGGACTGCCGGGAACCTTGATAAGCTGGTAGGCACCCTTTTTGAGTTCACCCACCGTTACATTGACGTATCGGTTCATGGGAGGCGAAGAACCGACCATCAGGGCGACATCGCCCTTGGCGGCATCCTGGTAACTGGCGGTATCCACACGCACCGCCGCGTAAAGGTTCCAACGTCCCTTCGGAAGATTATCCAACCTGTACTGAATCACCCATGCCTGCTGATTGCCCCGGATTCGTATCGCGGTGCCATCAGAAGCAGCCGGATCAGAGACAATCGCGGTGTCCCAATACCGTGTGATTCCAAGATCCTGTATCGTCATCCAGTCCCGCTTGGGTAAATTACGGACGATTTTGGGTATCCGCGGCGTGGTGCGTTTAAGCTTGATCAGACGGAGCAACTCCTTTATCGAACCGCTCTGCCGGTATTCCGTGATGTGTTCCTCCTTCAGCGTTTGCGTGAATCTGGCAAGACGACGGGCAAAATTAACCTTAAACGGAATGTGCCGTCGAGCCGCCTCGTCGGCGTATTCCCTGCGCCGCAAGAGAATGACGTAATCGACACCAACCCGCGCGTCACGGACGTGGTCCAGCAATATCGGATCGTTGGCAACCGCAGACTGGGCTTTATCAAACAAGGTGTCGGCCCTGGTAACAAACCCAAGCGTGAACATGGCACTATTCACATTGGTCTTTTCCCATAGCGGAGCGCCGGTTTTAACCGCCGCCGTGTGCATCAGGTCAATGTACTTATTAATAAAAGGCCCGGCCGGTCCGTAGTAATCGTTGCAATACTCGCTAATTGCGGCCCGATAATCCGTGGCCGGATTCCAGAGCATCCGGGCCATGATCCAAACATGCAGAGCGGCAAAATCCGCGTGGGGAGTGTTCCAACTGCCTTCGGCGAAATATCCATGAATATTGGGCAGCGTGGCGAGCCACCGGATGCTCTGACAAATTGGATAGATATTAGGGGTCGGCTGAATGAAGCCTCCAAAATTCGTAACATGATCCCAAACCAGAACATCCTTTGAAATTGCATCCCATCCGGCAAGGGCTTTGCCCAGGGCCTGGTTGCGACCTTTGTTCAAAGCTGTGCTGTAGTCCACCTGTATGGTCATCGGAAAAACTAGCAGACCTTTGGGGACGCGCATGCCTGTGGGTGGCTTGAAACCCCAGTGGTAGGCGTTAAACGCAATCTTTGCGCCCGGCAGCACCTTCCGCACCCGCTTAAGCACGCTGATGGCCATGGCAAGCTGGGGAGCGGACGGCACACCTCCATGATCTTTGGCAAATGCCGCACTTTGCGGATCCATGTCCCATCCCCAATCATTATCCATCATGCCGAAATAGTATTTCCGGTAATGTGGCACACCTTTAAGGCGTTTGATAATGGCGTTCGCAAGAGCCTGCCTCATCCCGGAATTCATCATCGCCACCTGGCCACCGGCATACCACTGCGGGTGCGCGGCTTGATATTTTTGTGGCGGAATTAAATCATAGAAAGAACCCTCCAACCCTGGCCGTTCCCAATAGTTGTTCCAGAAGTTGATTTGCGGAGGAGAAATAAGGCCATACGCCCCATGAGAGTTGCCATTGAGCAAATTGTGAGACGCAAACGCCTTGTCCTGACCTTCATAACTCAAAATCTGTCGGTAAGCGAATCGCGGAACCTGCGTTGTCCGCACGGCCGCAATAACCAGATTTTTGGCAGACGGCACGTAAGTGTAATTGGGAGTCAGCCACTTTACGCCCAGCTTGTGGTCAAGAAACCAATTCACCCCGTACATGGTTCCACCGGGTGTCGCTCCAACGATCACCAGGTCCGGTCCAACAGTGCGAATGACAAATCCATCATCGCCAAGTGATGCGTAAGGAATATTCGGACAGAGCTTTTGCGTCAGTTCGTTATGCCGTCCAACAATCATCACGGGACCGACGGTCGGGTGTCCATCATACGATAGTGCCAGCGCAGGGCTGCCGCTGATTTTACCCAGATACTTGCTTAGCTGGTGTGCCGCGTTAAGCACCAGCAAACTTGCTTTTGTACCAATATGCACATGATATTTAACGCCACCATTCTCTATCACATTAAGTTTTGCGGGCACCGGCTGCGCCCCGGTCGTCAGCAGCGACTTAATTGCCGCTTTCGCCTGCGCCACAGGTAGTGCCGGCCGCAGCCACTTGGCCGCAAGTCTTACACGCATCAGTCCGGTGGCCGTGGTGGGCGGCTTATCCGTCGGCACCATCTTTATGTCATCAAAACACGCGGTTCCGGTAGATCCCGCCTTCTTGCGGAGATAAAGCAAAATCTCATTGGCGTTGCGGGGCGCTTCCACGACGGCTGAAAATACTTTCCATGGTTGATTGCCGCCAATGACAAACAATGCTTTTTCCGAACCATATCCAGTGTCCACCGCACGAGGGCCATACCACCGTCCCTCCACGCTTGGGCCACGGTAGCTGATCTGCACATAAGCCGAACGTTCGGAGGCGCCATCGCAGCGCATTTGCATGTTGATGTTATAGCGTTTCCCTCCTTGTACCGGAATATGGTCCTGACATACCCAGCCTGAATTCAGCTTCAAACAGGCTTTGCCGTTGGCGGCATCTTTCGTAACAACTTCGCCTGCGCCCTTGCCAAGCCCCGGCCCCCACCAGTTGGCACTGCCTGCCACGAAGTCGCCATTCAGGATGATCACTTTGCGTAAAGTAATGGCATCTTTGGTGGGCTTGCAGGTTACGTCATCAAAGTATGCCGCGCCTGCGGAACCTCCTTTCTTGCGGAGGTAAATGAGTATCTGATTGGCACCGCTCGGTGGGGCCACCACGGCTGAAAATGTTTTCCATGGATGTGTGCCGCCGGTGACAAACAATGCTTTTTGCGAACCAGCATAGATGGCAAGTCCATACCAGCGAATGTCCACGCCCGGACCACGGTAGCTGATCTGCACATAGACCGATCCGGCAGGTGTTCCGTTGCTGCGAATTTTCATGGCCACTTTGTAGTGTTTTCCACCTTGCAGTGGAATTTTGTCCTGACAAACCCATCCCGACGTGATTTTCAGGCAAGCCTGGCCTGAGGCGGCATTTTTCTTAACGATGAGCGCAGTACCGTTCTTGCCAAACCCCGGCCCCCACCAGTTGGCACTACCCGCTTCAAAGCCGCCATTAACGACCAGCACCTTGCGCATGGTAACCGCCGCTTTGGTCGGTTCCACTGTCACATTATCAAAATATGCAGCGCCTGCGGAATCCGCTTTCTTGCGGAGGTAAATGAGTATCTGATTGGCACCGCTCGGAGGGGCCACCACGGCTGAAAATGTTTTCCATGGATATGTGCCGCCGGTGACAAACAATGCTTTTTCCGCACCATAAAGCACAGGCCCATACCAGCGAATGTCCATACCCGGGCCACGGTAGCTGATCTGCACATAGACCGATCCAGTGGGTGCTCCGTTGCTGCGGATTTTCATGGCCACTTTGTAACGTTTGTCGCTTTGAATCGGAATCTTATCCTGACAAATCCATCCTGAAGTGAGTTTCAGGCAAGCGTGGCCGATTGCGGCGTGTTTCTTAACAACCTGGGCTGTGCCATTGTCAAACCCGGGTCCCCACCAACTGGCTTTGTCTTTTTCAAAGCCGCCATTATGGACGATAGCTTTATTCGCCACAGTTTCGCCAGTCGCCCCGGCGACGGTAACTGCGTTACTGATACCCGCGATAGCCAGCCCAAAAAGTGTTATGAGCAAACCCAGAAATCCAACGTGGACGCGGGAATTATGAATGATAGACAATTCTGATCTCCTAGCGAAAAAACAGTCTGTTTGTGTGCGTGAATAGACGAAAGGCCGTCGGCCATGTCACAGGTTTGGAATCTAGTTACTCAGGTGGTTGTAATCTGCGGCAGGGATAAATGGAAAAAAGAACCGCTGCGGTAGGGTGCCAGTCGTGATTACAACTCCACTGGATGTCGCGGTGCCACGCACACCCCACTGGACGTGCCCATCCAGAAACACAGCATTAGCGCCGCCCATGTGGCGATTCCCAATCTGTTCCCAATAGCCCGGACAACTGATGACATAAAACAGGGCAGGGGAACCGATTGGGTCATTGGGTTCGCAGGTATCGCCGTACATGATGGTCTGGATGGGATTCGGGAAATTCGTCACTCTCCTGTAATATAACTTTGATCCCCCGTTCCACCCCATGGCCCGGAAGTTGTAGCCATAGCTCTGGTCCCATGGATCAGCCAGTAGTTGCCACTTCGTCGGAACCGGTACGCCCCATAAAGTCGCCTGCGGCACTTGCAACGGCTCACTCGGGCAGACACACACGGCCGCATCTGCAGCGGGAATGAAACTCGGAACGATCATTTCCAGAGGAAGACTCGGCACAATCATTTGGCTCATGTTGCCAGAGTTATCATTCAGCGGGAACGCCATGTATTGGTTCTGATACATTATAGTCGCCGCGCCAATCTGCCGCAGGTTCGACGCGCACACAACGCTGTTGGCCGACTCCCGGGCCTTGGCCAACGCCGGCAGAAGCAGGGAGACCAGCAGAGCGATGATTGATATCACCACCAAAAGCTCAACAAGTGTAAAACCGCGATGTTTCATGATGAATCTTCTTGTGCAGGTGTTCATTACGAAATTTTCAGTTTTCCGTCGCCATTGGGGAAAAAAAAGGGCCGAGAGTTTTAATCTCATTGGCCCTTCTGTTGTCATCCATTACCGAGCAGGCTTTAAGCCAAATTCGTGACGCAGGCCGTTACTCCGTCCGACGGCGTTTGATCAGAAGCAGCCCCAGGCCACCCACGCCCAGCAAAGCCAGCGTTGCAGGTTCCGGAACAGCGGCACCCGATGTAACGTCCGCTAAAGACGTGCCCACGCTGAGCTGATCCAGTGTCAGGCCAATGCTGTTGCTTGCATAATTCCCTGCATTGACGTTCATGTTGAATGCACCATTCAGGTTATAGGTTCCGGTGGTCGCTGAAGCGGTTGCCGTGGCCACGGAATTGGCGGCAAGCTGGGCTTCATTGGCACCGGCGGCTGACCATGTATCGTATCCCGTTTGCGTCATTATCCAGAGATTGGCATCACCTGGATTTCCGGCGGAAAGCGCGGTTCCCACATTGGTGAATTTCCACAAGGCAAGATAAGTTGTTCCGACAGTCGGAGTGAAGTATGTACCAGCCGTGCTTCCACCGTAACCTATGCCCACAGCGTTTTGATAGCTGCTAAAGCTATTCAGTGTCGTGACAAGGCTCCCTTGGCTGGATACAACAGAGGTATAACCGTTATCGTTAGACCCAATACCACCGTTGACATTAAACAAATAACTGCCATATACGGTCCCGGTAGGGCTAGCATTTATGTTGGCACTGAGCGTTTCCGTTATGGGCAAGCCATTGGAGCCACCCGCAGTTGCAGTTATGACTCCCGCGCCACCGGCAACCGCATGAAAATTAGGCCCAAAGCTTAGGCCGCTGCTTGTGTATGCTGCTGAACCGGAACTTCCGGTATGAACATTGGACTGGGAAACACTGTAGTTCCCCGTGAACCCCGTATCATTCACCGGGACTCCATCCAAAGTGGCACCATTGCTAATGCCCAGGTTGAAGGAATCATTGACCAGAATGGCGGCATTGGCGGCGGTAGCCACAAAAGCCGTTGCCACACAGGCGGCGGTTGCCAGGAATAGAGATTGCAAACGCGTCTTCATGGAATTCTCCCTTTCAAAAAGAGAACAACTCTAAACTGACTCCCTCTAACCAGGCGGCTAAAAGAACGGGAGCCGAGGTGTAAGTGAAGTCTAGATCATGTAAATTCATAATGCAAGATTCTTTTTGGACAATCGTTCGCGATTTTTGGACATTCTTGCCGGTGTGGAAATTCCCGCCATTTTGAGGCATCGGGAAACATCAAGACCACGAAGATTATGAGAAGGTTAAAATGCTGGGAATTATGCTTTGGCGCAAATAAACGATGATGATTTTTACCACGACACGACGACACAAAGGATGCCGAATTGAATTAAAATGTACCGCCCGACGAAGCAAACGGCCTTGGCATTGAACCTGTCCTGCGATTATTGTGCGATTTAATTCTACTGATTCATCTGCAAACCAGCCACGGGTTTACACCACGCAGCTACGGGAGTCAGCCCGCGTTCTGCGTTGCCGCTGGCTTGGGTGGTCGCGGCACCAGCACCTGGTCGCCGCGAATATCCACATAGGGCTTGTCCGCATCCACGCGGTGATACTGCCGATATATCTCCAGCAAGGATTCCAGCTTTTTTTTCGCTGGAACTTCGTAGAAGCCTTCCTTTCCCGGAGGCAATCCCCACCAGATTTGTGTGCCAAACCAAGTGTCCAGAACAATCCGCGGAGCCAGACTCGCTCCCAACCCGCCAGCACTGTTCACACCGGTCAGATTGCCCACATCCACAGCCTCTATCTGCCGGGCAAAAGGTTCCGGACTAAGCAGCTTGATCAATTCCAAAGAGGTCTTGATACCCTTCATGGTGAATTTCTGGCCGGGTGGCGGCAAGGTGCCCTTTACGCCCGTAATTTGCATCAACCAACGCATGGCTGGAATATCAGTGGGCAGATAAATTCCCGGCAGTCGGGTACCGCCTGCGGAAAGAAGATAATATTTATCTCCCATATCCACCAAACCGGCGGGCCGACGGTAGCGCGCATAAACCTCTATTACCTGCTGATGCTTCAACCAGACCCGGCGAATCATGACCACTTGTTTAATCCAGGCATTCATGCCCCGCGCCTGATGACGGGTGTAATGCCGGGCAATGGCTTGCAGGATGTGGCCATTAAGCGGGTTGCGCAACGCCGCGGCATATTCCGGATGCTGTTTGTTGTAACAGGCGTAACGCACAGCCTCCGTGGCCAGATCATCGAGTATAGGGCGTGAAAGCCACGGCGGAGTATGAATCATAATCAGCCTGCGCAGCGGCAGATTGTTGTTTTTTTCCATAACGGTGCCCGCATACCGGTCAAGCCGCGTAAAGCCTTCCACCACCACAGCCAGAATGGCCAGCGCCAGGCAGGCCGCCAATATGCCGCGCACCCATGCGGGTGTCCATGGTTTTTGGGAAAGAGATTGATTGTCATTATCAGCCATGCATGCTTACGCCAGTTCACAATACGATTACGCGTCCGTTTCGTTCATTGCCATATCGTATCACGAACCGCCATTTGCGCCAGCCGATGGCACAGCGTGGCAAAATCGATACCCACCTGTGCAGCGGCCTTGGGCAGAAGAGAGTGATCGGTAAAGCCAGGCAGCGTGTTTATTTCCAGCACGCAAGGTTGTCCGGTCTTTCCATCCACCATCAGATCCACCCGTGACAAATGCCTTGCCCCAACACAGTGGTAGGTGGCAATGGCCGCTGCGGTGGCCTGTTCCAGCGTGTGGTCTGGCAGATTTGTTTTGAAATGGTATTCGGTGTCATTGCGGATATATTTCGCTTCGTAATCATAAAATCCGGTACTGGTGCGAATTTCAATAATGGGCAACGATTTGCCATCCAGAATGCCAATGGTCAGCTCTGGTCCCACAACAAGGTCCTCCACAAGCATGGCGGAATAGTCAGCCAGCGAGCTGCGCAGATGTTCCATCGCCTGCGGTGCATCAGTGCAAATTCGGCACGCCAGGGAACTCCCCTCTGACGCCGGCTTGATAACACAGGGAAAACGCTGGGAATCCGCCCGCCACCCGGCGGCAAAACTCTCGCGCGTAACCAACCACCAGGCCGGGGTGGGAATACCATGATGCCGCAACGCGGTCTTGGTAGCCTGTTTATCCATGGCCAGTCGGCTGGCTGCGGAACCAGCCCCAACGAAAGGAATATGACGCTCTTCCAGAATTTTTTGCAGAGAACCATCTTCGCCAAATTCACCATGCAACACCGGAAAAACCAGATCGCACGGCAGATGATCCAGACTCGTCAGATCATCCGGGCTTATATCGCCCACAAAGACCTGATGCCCGCGGCGCCGTAGCGCCGCTGCGACGCCCTGCCCGCTTTTAAGCGACACCGCTCGCTCCGCGGAAATACCTCCGCAAAGAAGCGTTATATTTAACGATTGTGTGCTGTCTTCCATGACAATCCTCTGGGAAAATTTTCCATGCCGCAATGGCCGCACCAGTTTATT
Source organism: Planctomycetota bacterium (assembly GCA_021795535.1). Next base: position 280 of record JAJYPG010000015.1, on the reverse strand, counting down.
CCAAAAGGCGTTACCAGACCACGACTTCCGTTTCCAGTTGAATGTTGGATTTCTGAAGAACTTTAGCCTTCACCAGGTCAATAAGCGCAAGCACATCGGCGGCTTTGGCCCCTTTCTCCGCCACGATGAAGTTGGCATGTTGCGTGGAAATTTGTGCGCCACCCACACTCAACCCCTTAAGACCGGCCTGATCAATAATCGCCCCGGCTGATTTTCCATTAAAATTGCGGAAAATGCACCCAGCGCTATTGTCCCTCAATGGCTGGGTGCTTTTTTTGTA
>JAJYPG010000451.1 GCA_021795535.1 Planctomycetota bacterium | reverse complement strand
GCGATGCTGATTGCCTGGGTGTTCTGTAACCGCGGTCGCAACCCATCCGAACTCCTCCTTCACCTTCGCCGGTCTGATGGCAATTTCGGCGCAGCGCAACCTGCTGGCCTTCGCAGCGTCTAATTCTGCATTTTGTCAGCTTCGCTTATCATGTTGGGCTGGGTTTTACAGGAGCGCGGTTTGGTTATGACGAAAAATCGGTCTTATATGTCTTTTATCACCGCCTTGGCGGTTGCGGTCGGCGGCGGCCTGGAGGCGGGGGCTCCACTTTCCGCTGCCGCTGCTGTGGTGCGGAGTGTTGCCACTTCTGCGGTTGCCCCCGCAAAGCCCTCGCTGCCGGCAACAAGTGCCGCGGTTAATACAAACGGCCCGGTTTTTAATGAAACGTTAAAACTCTTTAAATCAGCCCTTGTACCTGGCCTGACCGGATCAATCGTCATGGGTTCGCTGAAGTCAACGGATGATCCGGGATTAGAGCCTTTTTTTCTGACAATCGCCCACGCCCGGTCGCCGGAATTGCAACTCATCGGTCTGCTGGATGCCAACGCCGTAAGTAAAAATGCGCGAATTATTAACGTCTCAAAATTTTTGGCGATTCCGACTCCACGATTAATCGGCCCAGCTCTGGCGGTGATGATTCAATCCGGGCGTATTACTTCGGCGCAACTGCTGGAGGTGATCCATACGGCCATTGAACCATCAGAAAAACTCATGGCCGCTTCTGAATTGGTCAATCGCGGAAAATCCGCACAGGCGGTCAAGGTGCTTGATGAGCTTACCGGAAGTCAAACCGATGCCACCCGCTATTACGCCGCATTAACGCTGTTGCAATGTAAACAACCAGGACAGTCTGGACGCGGCCTTAAACTGCTGATGCAATTGGCGGATCGCACAGCGCTGCGATTGGTGGATTTAAAAGAGGCGCTTCTGGCTCGCACAGCCGCCCGGAAAATCGCGGCTGCCGCCCCGTGGGCCGCTGTGATCGCGCGTGATAATAAAAGCCCGTGGTCCCTGCGCCGTCGGGCGGTGCAGTCGTTGCTGGTCTTGAATGATCGCCTTGCATCCAGGCTTTTGGCCGCCATGCTGCATCGCGCTAAGGGTACTATTGATAAAATCGAACTAGGCTTGCTGGCCGTTGAATATCCCAATGGGTTGTCCTTATCGGATGTCCGGATTCTGCGGCAGGCGGATTCTCCGCTTTTGACCGGCATTGCCCGGACGGCGGCGGCGGCGGTATCGGGGAAAGATCCGCTGCCGGGTATTTTGGCGCTCATTGAGCAGGGACAACCCATTTTCTTAAATTGGGCGTTAGCCTATGCGGATAACAAAACTACGCCTGATCATCTGACGATCTTGAAAGCCTTAATTAACTACGCCACCGCCGCCGGGAATGGCCAGGATACCGATTTTCGACGGGCTGTGGCCGCCGCGACAATACTGGCCAATAGCGATGGCAAAGTGGAACGCGGAATATTAGCCGCCGATCTTGATTCTCCGAATGCGGGAATCGTGGAAGCCGCATTGGCAGGGATGATTCAAAGCCACAACGCGAACTTTTCGACATTAATTCAGCCGCTCTGGAAGCAATTATTGCGGCGGGATCACCGTAAAATTCGGGAATTTGCGGCGATGGAGTTAGCCCGCGAGAACAAAACGATTGAACTTTCTGTTTTGCGAAATATTGTTCTTTATGGCCTGAGGCGCAGTGATGGCTTTCGGGCCGCGGCAGGGTGGTATTATGTAAAACTCACCTCTCGTGCGGAGGCTCTCCTGGATGCTGTGCAAAAGGCATCTATCGCAGCTGTAAAAAGCAAAAATTAAAGAAAACGAAGGCTTCCTGCCGAAACAAGCATCAGGCAGAGGATTTGGAAGGGGAGTCATAGGACCTTCAGAGTATCTGCGCCCAGGCGGAGCATGTGAGTTTTACCACTGCGTGCCATGCGTGAATTGCCGCAGTGCAACCGCGTGGGACGCCATCAGTAACGTATCCCAAAAATTACGGTATTTTTTTTGGTGTTGACGGAGCGTCGATGTATAATACGGTTCAGAGGAAAGACCGAGCAACTCCGATCGTTTGCCACAACATAAGGAGCTTGCCATGGCAAATCAAGATTACACATTCGTAGGCGGCAAGCCTGGTGCCCAGCCAATCGCCGATGCAACGCGGCGTTCCGAGCTTACCGACGCTCCTGCACAGCGCAGTGTTGCGGGACATGGTCGCGTTTCGACCTATCCTGTTTCATTCGCCGCGCAGACTGGTGGCCTGCCCAAGAAGGTCGACCAGGCCATTCCGATGGACGACCGCCATCATGAATTCGCGGATTCCTGCCCGTCGGAAGTATTTCTGGGCTAAGGGCGCGCTCTAAACCCGCCGGAGCACCTACCGGCTGGCCTGATGAATATCCCCTCATGGCATTCGTCCTACTTCTGTTGCGCATGCGAAGGCCTGCTGGCGTTGGGAGAAAAGTGTGGTACCAAGGGTTTGCCTGGACCACGTGCGTAC
>JAJYPG010000450.1 GCA_021795535.1 Planctomycetota bacterium | reverse complement strand
ACAAGACGGCCCTGAATCATCAGCATATCCACGGCGTCGGAAACACTGGAATCCTGGCCACCATCCAATTGATCCAGAAGCTCATCCTGGGCAAAAATTATTTTGCCATCGGACCGGCCACGATTAAGGCTGAACCGACGGGCGTAATTCTTCATAAGGGCGTAAGTCAGATACGTTGAAAACTTTACCCCGCGACTGAAATCAAAACATTCCACCGCGCGCATCAGCCACAAATTTCCGTCGGAAACAAGCTCAAAGAGGTTTTCGCCGGACCGAACATGCTGGCGGGCGACATATACCACCATACGCAGGTGGCTTTGCAGAATTTCGTTGCGAATCTGGCCGGCATGCGAAAGAAGTTGCTCGATCCGCGCAAGGTCCGGCAACCTGGCTGTATGGATATCCAACTGCGCCTGCAGACGGCTGGCCATCGCCTTAAGGAAATTCATGCGACGGAACGCATCAATCACCAATGGCTGAGGCACAAGGGCCTGATGAAAAGCCTCAACGACGGAGACCGGCACCTCCGGCGGCAAGCGCGTCCAGAGTTCCCCCGAGACTTTCGCATCCGTTGGTGTTCGCACTTCCTGCAAGGCCTGAAGCGGCAGAACCTTCATGATGATATTTTCCGCATCCGGCATATCAAAAAGCGGATTGGTGACGAACCGAATGGGAATTTCCTTCACACGCCGCGTTTTTTCCTCGGTCACCACCTGTTCAATGGCGTGGCGTGTGCGGCAATAACGCCGGGCAATGCAGTCCACCGTAATGCCGCGATCGGAACAATCCAGAATAATGCGGCGATCCGTGAGTGTAAGCGGACTGGCGACCGGCGCAAAAAGTGCGGATTGCGGATTCCGTGCGTCAAATTCCCGAAGTACAAATCGGATCGTTTCCGGCGACCGATTCAGGTGCCGTGCTATGCGGTGGGAAATGTCTTTAATGCAGCAATGGCATTTGGTTGAAAGCCGTCGTGCACGGCGAATAATTTCCTCGGTTTCCTGTGGTGAAATCTGGCGGAATCGTCCGGAGTTGGCCACGCGGTCACGGTTCTTTTCCGCAAAGCGGGCAACATCGGATGGTAGAAACCCGATGCGCCGCAGACCATCGGCACACAAGTAGCGCATGGCCACGAGTCCCCGGCGGCGCCAACGCTGAATGGTTTTGGTGGAAACCTTGAATTGCTCCGTCACCTGCTGAAGCGAAAGCACTTCCTCAGGTGCTTCGGCGACGGGAATATCCATGGTGGTGGAAAGAAATTCAATGAGCGCGGACAGGTCGGCCAGCAGCACCTTGCCCACCAGCCGATGGTCCGCCTCTTCGCGTGGCCGGTAGCCGGTAATGCGGAAACGGACGAATTCCCAAGTGTAATCTTCTTCAGGATCAATATCGGCAAGCAGTGCGCGGGCATTGGCCAATTGTTCCCGGCGTTTGGTGGCCGGAGTATAGGCCAACTGGCGGGCGAGATCGTCAATTCTTGAATCCAGCCAGGTCACAAGCGCACTCCTTCTAAGCTACACCATATTATAACTCGGACGGAGTGGCAGGGTAAAGTGAATAAAACATGAAACAAAAACAAAATTTTGCCGATAATCCGTGTTCAAACGTAATTGCGAACTATTTTTTTCAGCAAGGCTGGATGGGCAGACGGACGCGGACGAACCAGTGCGTCAGATTCACACTGTCCGATAACTCCAATTGCCCGTCGTGGCGAAGCCGCAACCAAAATGTATTGGGAATTGACTCGCCTAGTCGCTATCATATATGAAGATATGGTTTAGATGGCGTGTGGTTACTGTTATGGACTTCAAACGCATTCTTGTTCTCGCAAACGCCGGCATGGCGGATTCCCGCTTCATCGCAGGCACACGACAACAGTGCGATGTGGTGGTCATAGAGACCATGGAACAGGCAATTACTGAATTACGCTCCGGCCATTTCGATGCGGTCATTTCCCAAACCGGTGATTTTCTGGCGCTTGAACGCATGACGGCATCCCTGCAAACCAGCCTGATTCTCAATACCATTGGCGAAGGCGTCTGCCTTGTGGATGCCACCGGACGTGTGGCCTGGACCAATAACCGGATGAAAAAGTGGAGCCAGGAGGCCAGCAACCGCATTTTTGAGGCCTGTAGAAACGCCATAGCGTTCTTCAACAAACCTCCGGACAGCATTCTCCCCCCCGCCGACAAAATTCCTCCCAAATCCCGCAAGTTTGCCCTGAACATAGATAACACCCAGTTTTTTGAAGTGGTCTGCTCGCCCGTTCTGGAAGACAACGGACGCGTGGCGCATGTTGTGGCGGTCTGCTGGGATGCCTCGCACAATCGTCTTTTGCAGCAGAAACTTGATGCCATTGACCAGGCTGGCCGGGAAATTGTGCGTTTGGAAAGCGAGTCCATCGCCCGCATGGACATGCTGGGCCGCCTGCGTCTGCTGGAAGAGAAGATCATCAAATTCTGTCGGCAGCTTATGCACTTTGATCACTTCAACATTCGTCTGCT
>JAJYPG010000449.1 GCA_021795535.1 Planctomycetota bacterium | reverse complement strand
TAAAGCGGGCGGGAAAGGTGACACTGGAATGCGAACGGGCAATTGTAACCATGCCTGATTCCAGTGGTTGGCGCAACATTTCCAGCACATGACGGGAAAACTCCGGCAGTTCATCCAGAAAAAGCACGCCATGATGGGCGAGTGAAACTTCACCCGGACCCGGAATACTGCCCCCGCCAATAAGGGCCGCTCCACTGGCGGTATGGTGGGGCATGCGTACCGGACGGCTGCTTAGCAGGCTGGTGTCGCGCGGTAACAGGCCGCAGGCCGAATAAATGCGTGATGTTTCCAACGCTTCCTGGCGTGTCAGCGGGGGAAGAATGGTGGGAAGCCGCTGGCAAAGCATGGTTTTTCCCGCACCGGGAGGGCCAAGCAGAAGCACATTGTGGTTGCCTGCGGCGGCAATGGTAAGTGCCCGTTTGGCGATTTCCTGGCCGCGCACTTCCGCAAAGTCAACTTCGTAATTGCCCGCCAGAATATCGGTTGTAAAATCGCCGGCACTCTCTGGATCGAGTTCCAATTGACCATTCAAAAATCCGACCATGGTGGAGAGTGAATCAATCGCGTAGACCTCCAGGTTTGGCACTACAGCCGCCTCGCGGGCGTTGGCGGGCGGCAAAAGAACTCCGGTGCAGCCGCTTTCCATCGCGAGCATGGCCATGGAAAGTGCCCCGCGAATGGGCCGCACGGAACCGTCAAGCGCCAGTTCACCCGCGACCAGCATTTTTTGTGGCGATCGGTCGTGATGGTGCGTGCAGCATGAAGAATTCCCAAGGCTATGGGAAGCTCCAGGGCGCTGCCCTCTTTTTTTATATCTGCCGGGGCGAGATTCACCAGAAGTTTCTGGTTGGGAAAAGGATAGCCGGAGTTGGTCATCGCTATTTGTATGCGGTCAAGCGATTCGCTGACGGCTTTATCCGCCAGACCGACAATAATGGGCACGTCATAATCGCGATTGGCCAGGTTGACTTCCACCTCGCAACGAAGGGCGTCAATACCCTGAAGTACAAAACTGTGAACCCTGGCAAGCATAAAAATCCCTGTGTTGCAAAAGGTGTCCTGAATATCGAATATAAATACGTTAAAGCAAGAATCGGTTTATGCCAAGGGGATGTGGGAATTTTATCAGGACAGACCAGTCTCAACCCATCGGGTTGGGTTTGGATGTTCCAAATAACCTGGTGTAAACGCCGGTCATTTTGCCACTGGAACCAACTCGTAATGGCACAGTTTGGGCTTATTGGCCACATATTCCCGCGCCACAATAGTCCGTATCAGTTGATTCATCGCCTTGACCACACCAGCGACGGCCCGCGCTGTGGCCGGGTCATTTTCCGTAGTGACAGGCAGTTTGATGCCGAAGTTCTGTAACGTTGTCTGCACTCCATGCCAAGCGACAAAATGAGCCTGAATCTGCTCCCAGACTATGTTGCTGACATGATACGCCTGCCAGAGCATGGGGGTGAAATGGCGAGCAAGATTCACCCCTTTGGCGAGCTGGCCGGGGGTAAACTCTCCGATCTTTTTGCCGTTAATCAGCAGGTTGTAATGGGCCGCGGTGAGTCCCTTAACCGACAGCATTTCACGATCCAACTGATGCGTGAATCCGGAAAGGCGGTCGATCAAGGCGGCGGTGGCGTTGGTGTATTTGGGATTGGGCTGGGGCGGCAGAAAAAAGCCGAAGCTCGGAAATTGCGGCCAGTTCTCGTGGAGGCCCAAAACGGGCATGGGCAGCGAACCATCCAACTGGCTCCAGGCAAGCGAGCCACCGTTGGCGGTCAAACCGCTGACTCTGGTATTCACCGCGTCATTAAGTTTGCCGGCAGCGCTGATGCTTACGCTGGTGACGGTGGCCGGAGCGCCCCACGCCTTAAGCAAGGTCTGGGCCATCATCATTTGTGCTGCGGCGCTGGGATGAATACGACCGGGAAGAATTCCTCCCGCGAGTGCGGGACTTATTTTCTCCGCCGCTTTGAGCACTTTCACCATGGGGGTGTTGAAGTTCACGCACAACAGGTGATTTTCCCGTGCCAGACGCCTGACGAAATGGTCGTAGCGAACCAGCACGCCATTGTAGCCGCCAGGGAACCGCGGCTTTTGTGTTACATCATCATAAGGCGATGTTTCGATGAGAACAATCCGCACACCCGGCAGATGTTTTTTCAGCGATTGAATAATATGTTCATAACCCTTTTTGTAAACATTGAAAATAGCCTGATTAAAAGGCCGATAGCTGGCATCATTCATGCCCAGCATGATGGTCACAACATTGGGTTTGAAAGGAAAGACATCTCGTTTTAACCGAAGGTTAATTGGTCCGGCCCAGCCACCGGTAACCCGGTCTCCGCCCACACCGGAATCAACAAAACGGACCTGCAGTTTGGGGAACCGTGTGAGGATGTATGTTTCAACCTCGGCGGGATAGAATCGCTGTTCGGTAATGCTGTCACCATAAAAGCAGACGCGGTCGCCATTTTTAAGGAAAAACTTTTTCGTCGCCGCGCCCACCGCGGGCA
>JAJYPG010000448.1 GCA_021795535.1 Planctomycetota bacterium | reverse complement strand
GTAACGGGGGGGCGGCTGTCGCCGCAGAGCAGTTGATCAGGAGATAGTTGAGCCCCGATTAGCCGGCTCCTGCGGCAAAAGGCCTGTCCCGATATGTCGGGAGATTTCGGCCTCCTGCCTCAACCGGGAACAAATATGCTTGGGGCAAAGGGTGGCTGGTATTTGGCATTTAGTATTTTTCACCGCAAAGCCACATCGGCCGCATTGAAAATGCTGAACTTAGCCCATCACACCGGACCGTTGGTAGGATCGCCAAATCGTTACGCGTGCAAGCCAACAGGATTGATCCGACGCGGTGAAACCGGATCGCCGGCGTTGGGCGCGATCCTCGTGGGCTTTTACCGCAAGGACATGGCGGTAGACCGGGTGGGAGTCGTTTGTGATTGGGTTTGATTGTTCTTTTATGCCAGTCGGCGACGGAAGCGGTGGAGGGCACGCCGTCGTGTTCTCGCGAAATACGGGACCTTGCCGTTACGCAGGCCCGGAATTCAGGTATGCGTTAAGTTCCGCAATCATCGGCGGCAAATCCCGGTGAATCACCGTCCATACGATACTCATATCTACATCCGAGTAGGCGTGAATAAGGCGATTCCTCATCGCAATAATCTGGCTCCAAGGAATTCCAGGGATCCGGGAGCGCGTTGCCGGGGAGGTTTTTGCCGCAGCTTCGCCGACCACTTCCAACAATCTGACCACCGATAATGCCAACAGGCGGTCCGTATCAAGGGCGGCCCGATTGCGCTGAGCGCAAATCTCACACGCTTCCTGCCCGTGATCACGCATATCCTTAAGCCGTATGCGGTCATCGTGGTGCGACATATTGATCCTCGGCTTCAGCCAGCACGCGGTCACGGAAATACTTGCTTAGCGACGCCGGCGTGTGCAGGTCTACGGTTCGTCCGAATTGCCTGCTCAAATCATCCTGCAAGGTAAAAAACTCAAGGCCTATCTCGGCATCCGGCGCAAATTCAACCAGAACATCCACATCACTATCAGGGCGAAAATCGTTGTGAATGGCGGAGCCAAAAATCGCAAGGCGGCGGATGTGGTATTGTCGACAAAGTCTTGCAATTTCCGCATGGGGAACGCCGATGTGTTCAGATACCATAGGTTGTTTCTCGCAGGATACCAACTGCCAATAAGGTTATTGTAACCAGCACCTGTCAACTGCGGAAGCAGGGTTTGCCAGCGGGGCTGTTGTGTTTCAATAGAAATGTCACCCCCTTGTTTCAATAGAAGTGTCACCCCCAGCAATGGTGTCCGGCAAATTCGCGTCAGCGAAGCGTAGGTGGGATTGATTTTCGTGTACGGCGGCATTTTTCATGTGGCTGGTGAGATGCTGGATCTGCGGGTGGCCGTGGTTTCGGTTTGCCCGTATTGCTGATCCGGGGTGTTATTAACGGGCTTGTAACGGTTGGCCAGCAGGGCTTCAATAATCGCTAAAATCATCACCAGCGCCAGAACGCCCGGCATAAGTGAATTGCCTTCACTGGTTTTGGCGAGTTGCTTGACGAGTTCATTGGCTGTGGCGGCGATAAATATCGTCTGTTTTTTCGGGGCCTCTTTGGCCAGTACAGCGGCACTTGTGGCGTGCAGATCAGCCTCGCCGGATGGCACGTTGACGACAAATTCGCCGGAATATTTTCCGTTAAAGCTCTGCCAGGTGTACACGCCCGGGCGTTGTGCGGTGGTGAAGCGCCACACCAGGCGCCCATCAAGCGTGTGTGATGTGGCAACATTTACCGAAGTATGAGATTGTGGCGCTTTAACATTAATAGATAATTGAGGATTATGGACCGGCACATGAATATCCACCGCGCTTCCCGGCGTATACGACGTGGTGCCCGCACTCGCTGCGGCATTGCCCAGGGCAATGCGTACCATCATGGGCAAAAAGGCATTCGTTGCGGCGATATTGCTCCATCCGCCGCCGGGGCCGGATAAAAAGCTGTACACCCGTCCATGCCCCAGAGAATGTTGCACCAGCAGCAGCGAATCATCATGCAGGCGAGAAAGGACTTTTCCGATAACCGGCGCGTTTCCCGGCAGACTCCACCGCCCGACCACGACAATGCGCTGAAAGGGTTCCTGCGTCTGAAATAATCCGGCAAAAATATGGCTTTTCACGTCCACCCAATTAACCGCTGCGCCGGTTTGGCTGGTAACCGGGCCGGAAATTTCTCCGGGCAACAATTGCAGCGATCCAGCGGCAAAAGCATTGTAGCTTTGCGCATCGACCGCTGGGCCTAATAGCCAGCATAATCGCCCCCCCCCGACAACAAACCGGTGCAGTTGTTTCGCCATCGCCGCAGTCATGTGTGGCACATCACACATAAAAACCGCGGCATATCGGGACAGACGCATTGCCCCAAGGTCTGTGAATGATCGATAGGTTGGTTCAATGCTCCAAAGCGGCGGCTTAGTTCCTGGCGCTGCGGATGCGGAAAACGGTGCCAGTGCCGCATCCACAAAAAATGCGGTGGAGGAATGGCTGAGCCGCGGTTGATTGCCAATGACCAATGCACGGATTTTATTTTTCACATTCAGAATTAAGC
>JAJYPG010000447.1 GCA_021795535.1 Planctomycetota bacterium | reverse complement strand
GGAGGTCCCGGAGCTTCGCGCGACCGGGCGCAACTGGACCAGCGCGGTTGCTGCAACGGAAAGAAAGGTGGATGCGAATAATCTTTTTTTTAGAGACTTAATATATGGGTAAGCTAATATATGGTTGAGCATATTTTTGGACTAAATAGTTTTACGAACGCAACACACTGGAGAACACAACATGGCCGCCAAACTTAAAATACTGTTTCTCTGCACTGGCAATTCATGCCGCAGCCAGATGGCGGAGGGTTGGACCCGAAAGCTCAAAGGCAATGTTATAGAGGCTTATTCCGCCGGCATTGAAACCCACGGCCTGAACCCCGACGCCGTAAAAGTAATGGCCGAGGCGGGCATTGATATTTCCACGCATCAATCCAAAACCGCTGAAGCCCTGCGCAATATTCCGTTTGATGTGGTCATAACCGTTTGTGGTCACGCCAACGAAACCTGTCCCGCATGGCTCGGTTCCAAAGCCAAAGTGGTACATGTCGGCTTTGACGATCCGCCAACATTGGCCAAATCTGCCAAAACACCGGAAGAGGCAATCGTCCATTACCGGCGTGTTCGTGATGAAATTGGTGCGTATGTGGAAACACTTCCGCAATCATTGGAGACGTCCCGGAGAGAATTCTTAACCGCATTTACCAGTGACTTTGCAAAAACGTCCTCGCCTGAAGGAGCCTGAATATGAGCGGCATAATTAAAAAACTGTCATTTCTGGACAGGTATTTGACGCTTTGGATTTTCCTGGCCATGGGCGTGGGAATTGTGCTGGGTTATCTCTGGCATGGCCTGCCCGCAGCCATGGGACATTTTTCCTTCGGCACCACCAATCTGCTTATCGCGGCGGGCTTGATACTGATGATGTATCCACCATTGGCCAAAGTGCGTTATGAAGAACTCGGCAAGGTGTTTGGCAACACGCGAATACTGGGGCTTTCGCTGCTGCAAAATTGGGTCATTGGACCGCTGCTTATGTTTGCCCTGGCGATTATTTTTCTTCACGCCTACCCCCTGTTCATGGTCGGTCTGATTCTTATTGGTCTGGCCCGCTGCATTGCCATGGTTATTGTCTGGAATGATCTGGCCAAAGGGAATACCGATTATGCCGCCGGTCTGGTGGCTTTTAACAGCGTGTTTCAAGTTCTGTTTTACAGCTTGTACGCGTGGCTGTTCATCAAGGTGTTTCCGCCGCTTCTGGGACTGCATCTGGGCAAAATTAATCTGGCCGGCATCTCCATTGCAAGCATTGCCCGCAGCGTGTTTATCTATCTGGGCATACCTTTTCTGGCGGGTATGGCGACACGTTTTGTGCTCTTAAAAACCCGTGGCCGAGATTGGTATGAGAAAAAGTTTATTCCCCGCATCAGTCCACTCACACTTATCGCACTGCTGTTTACCATTGTGGTAATGTTCGCCATTCAGGGCAGGCAGATTATTGCCGCGCCCGGTTCCGTTGCATTAATTGCCATTCCACTGCTGATTTATTTTGTGGTGATGTTTCTGGTCAGTTTTTGGATGGGGCGAAAAATTGGGGCTGATTATTCCCAGACAGTAACTATCTCCTTTACCGCAGCCAGTAATAATTTTGAACTCGCCATTGCTGTGGCCGTGGCGCTGTTTGGGGTGGCCAGTCCGGTGGCATTTACCGCGGTCATCGGCCCGCTGGTGGAAGTGCCGGTCATGATTGGCTTGGTTAATGTTGCGTTGTTTTTGCAACGCCGCTATTTTCCCGCTGAAACCACCAGTAAGGCGGTAATTGTAGCAGATATTGACGAAATTGGCTGCCCATCCACGACATCCCGGCTAAAATGCTAAGACCGCCTCGGCCATGACACTTTTTTACAGGAGTTTCACCATGAACCAAACCAATTCCATTGAGCAGACCATTCAAGATCGCTACGCCCAGGTGGCGCGCAGTACCCTTTCCAATGACCATGCCGGGGTGGCATCGGTGGCCCAGGCCTTTGGTTATTCAGCGGTGGAACTGCATTCCATTCCCGCAGAGGCTAACATGGGACTCTCCTGCGGAAACCCCACCGCCATGGCCAGCCTGCGGCCAGGCGAGACCGTGGTGGACCTTGGCTGCGGCGGTGGACTGGACGTTTTTCTGGCTGCACAAAAAGTTGGTCCTACCGGAAAAGCCATCGGTATAGATATGACACCCGCCATGATTGAACGGGCCAAAGCCAATGCGGCTGGCGGACCGGACGGAAAACCTTTTGCCAACGTGGCATTTCATCTGGCACATATTGATGCCCTTCCCTTGCCTGCGGAAAGTGTGGATTGTGTTATTTCCAATAGTGTTATTAACCTGGCACCGGATAAACCAGCGGTATTCCGCGAAATTGCCCGCGTGCTTAAGCCGGGCGGACGAGTGGCGGCAAGTGATATTGCCCTGAAAAAGCCGCTGCCTGATGAATTAGCACGGAATATTTCCGCGTGGGTTGGCTGTATTTCCGGAGCCGTGCTGATGGAAGATTATCGAATGGGGCTTATGGCAGCCGGTTTTGCGCAGGTGGAAATTGTGGACAGCCAAACCGACTTAAATGCGT
>JAJYPG010000446.1 GCA_021795535.1 Planctomycetota bacterium | reverse complement strand
TGTGGCGGTGACGATATCCAGCATGTATTCCAGCAGCAGCGGATCAATTTTCACCTGCGCGGCCTGCCCCTGCAAGGCTTCAACTTCTTCGCTGGAAAGTACCGGGTCCAGGGTATCGAGCCGATGCCGGCCGGGCTGTTCACGCAGAATGGCCAATTCCCGGTCGCGCTGGGGATAACCAAGCTGAATCCGCAGCAGGAAACGGTCCAGCTGGTTTTCAGGCAGGAAATAGGTGCCTTCAAATTCAAAAGGATTCTGAGTGGCCACGACCATAAATGGACAGGGAAGTTGGAGCGTCTGGCCGTCAACGGAGACGGAATTTTCGTTCATCGCCTCCAGCAGACTGCTTTGGGTGCGTGGCGTGGTGCGGTTGATTTCGTCCGCGAGAACAATATTGGCGAAAATGGGACCTGGCTTAAAGGTGAATTCCTGTCGTTCCTGATTGTAGACCGATACGCCGAGAATATCGCTGGGCAGCAGATCAGGCGTAAGCTGGATGCGGCTGAACTGGCAGTTGATACTGCGGGCCAAGGCCCTGGCGAGAACCGTTTTGCCTACACCGGGAACATCTTCAATAAGCACATGGCCGCGGGCCAGCAGCCCCACAAGCAGGTGTGTGACCACTTCGGGACGACCGAAGAAAACCGTTTGAATATTGTTTCGCAGTCTTTCCAGCGGATTCATGCGTTTTGTATTCCTGTCTCGCCCGGATCGGGTCGGTGATTGGCACAGGCCCGAAGTTCCGCGGCCTTAGTGCGATGATTGCGAAAAACGCTGGACCAGCTTTTCAATCAGCGGCTGATCCGGATTCAGTTCAAGGCTCTTGCGCCAGTATGCAACCGCTTTGCGGCGCAGCGCCGGATCACCAGCCTGGGATTGTAAAGCCATGGCCATATCTACAACCCCAAGGCCGTTGAGCGCGGGCGCATAGGTGGCCTTGAGCTTCAATGCGGCCTGGTAAGCCGTTTTGGCTTTCGGCAGATTGCCCATGCGGTAAAAAGAATACCCAAGCCGCTCCTGCACCAATGCGGACGGAGCGAGTTTACCGGCGGTTTTAAGTACCCGCGACGCCATGGCATACTGTTTGCCATTGAGATACACCGCCGCCATATCCAGATATATCGCTGATTGATGCGGCTTTAGCTCCAGGCTTGATTTGAAATAATGCAGCGCTTTGCGACCATAACGCGGGTCAACATTGGCAGCCTCGGCGTATATGGCTCCGAGGTTGGCCAGAGAAGAAAATGACCGTGCGCCATTGGCCAGTGCGCGGCGACCGTAAATAACGCCAAAGATCGGCTGTCCGGTCTGGGCATACGCCACTGCAAGATTCATCGTAGCATTGGCATTTTTCGGTTCAACCTCCAACGAGTGCTGATAGGCGGTAACGGCGTTTTGAAAGTTATGTATCGCCTGAAAGCTTACGCCCAGTTCATACCATCCGTGAAAGCTTTTGGGATTTAATGTTACCGCATGCTGGTAATCATGAATCGCGTTATGCACCCGCCCTTGTTTACGATAAATATCACCGCGCGCTTCATAAGCCACCACCATGTTCGGATTCTGTTTGATCGCCTGTGTCAGTTCGGCCAGGGCTTTTTGTGTGTTTCCGCTTTCAGCATCCAACTGACCGTGAACGTAATGACTGATGGCACTTGAAGAGTTGGTCTGGCCGGCGCATCCGCCAAGCCAGAGAGACCCGGCTACCGCCAACGGTAAGAGAAGAAAACGTTTCGTCATCAGAGAAACCCCTCGGCAACAAAAATGCCTGCTAATAACATCACATCGAACCCGCACGCCGGCGGCGGAACTGAAAACCGCCGCCCGGATATGACCGATTCTTACTATCGGCGATCCGCCTAACGGGCCAACCCCATCATTATCGGCTCAAAAATAAAAACGGGCCAATAAAAGTTACGGCCATTGGTCTAAGTGCGAAAATCGGCATGGCAACAACTCTGAAAATCAATCCGAAAGTCCCGACCGTCAGACGCGAAAATAGAAAGGATCCAACGTCCGGCGGCGATCCATCTGAAACCTTGGCGATGCGGATTAACAGGCAAGAACCCGTTACTGCATCGGTACCGGTTTGTCAGACAATTGCGTCGGCCGATTAATCATCAGAACTTGCTCGGCATTATCCGGAACCTGCAGCCAATCCGTCGCCATGGCGTGCTCAACGCGAACGGCGTTTTGCCCCGGTGTGTCGGTGAGGGTTTGACATCCCGCCAACATCGGCAACACAGCCGCTGCGCCAACGATAAGTAAAAGTGCCGCATACCGCTTCATGCAATAGCCTCCAAAGCAAGACATCCGCCCTGCGGTTAAATCGGGTGTTTTTTATCCGCCCACGCTCCGCGTGTCAAATAAATTCTCCGTGAAACCGGTTAATTCCAGATTCCGAACCCCGGTGGCCCGGAGGGTTCAACCGATTCCACTTTTCCATTTTCCCACAAATGCTCCAATATATCCAGCGAACCGCGGCGGAAAGCAATCGGAAACCCATGGCTGAAATCTGGAATGGGGCGAGAAGTATAGGAGTTAGTAGTCAGAATGT
>JAJYPG010000445.1 GCA_021795535.1 Planctomycetota bacterium | reverse complement strand
AAGGAAGACCAGGAAACGCGGATTGGTAATTGTGGCATCACGAATGGGATAGCTCCACGGCGTGCTGTAGGTACCGGAACCGCCGCCGGCGGCCCCGCCAAATATTGTTGGCAGAACTTTGGATTGTGAATTCAGAAGGGAATTGACGGAGTAGCTCCAGAAGCCGCCATTTCCTGGCCCGGTCAAAACCGTTCTACCATCCGGGCCGAGGCGGAGTGATTGGGCGCTGGTACGAATGCCATTATCCACAGGACACATGAAAATGCGGGCAAAGCGGTTGTGAAGCGGGTTCAAATTCAGCGTAGCGGCCACACTGTTGGCGGGGGCGGTGCTGCCATAGCCCAGCAAATTAGGCACCATTGGTGCCTGCGGAACTCCCGCCATATAGGGGTATAGTGCGCCATAATACAGGTTATAGTCGGCAGTAGAATCCCAAATACTGGTTTCCGTGGCTGTTGGATTGGTGAAGGAATTTGCTGGATGCGGGAACAAAATGCCGTTGAGCGGAAAATATCCGTCATTGCTCTGCACATATTCGCGCAAGCCCGTCAGAACTTGCTTGATATTGCTTTCACACACGACTGCATTGGCATCGGCTCTGGCTTGGGCCAGTGCTGGCAGCAGAAGCGAGATCAGCAAAGCGATGATGGAAATAACCACCAGCAATTCAATGAGCGTAAATGCCGCTGCACGGCGCTTGACGCGAGCGGACAGCAACTGGCAACCAACGGACACATCTTGATTCATAAGCCACCTCTTTAGTATTTTGCTCAACCGCCCGTCGCGGGTTGATGCCGACATTTGCTGGCCCCAACCGCGAATTTCTGGCGGCCAATGTTTGTGCTGATCGCTGATCAGTTGATCAGGGCTTCACCTCATTGGCCTAACGCACCAACATTGTCGTTGATGCAGTTTACACAAAAGTTTTATTCTTCGTAATAGTAAAAAAGTTATCGGATGATTTGTTATCGGGCCTTACCGATCGGCTGGAGTCCTGTATATGAAATCGCTCGCAATTAGGCAGCGAGATCGATTCCAGTCCTGCGATGTCCCGGCTCAGCCAAAGTCGGAATAACGTGCAAATGCTGCCTGGCAATCAACCGCGAACCCGGCGGCGCACGAAGCATGCCGGGCTTCTTTCCGGCCCAGGCGTTCATGAGAAGTGTCTTGATCGTTTCAGATCCCAACGCACCGGTGCGTCAGTGAAACCAGTGTGTGTCTTGTGAGATGAAAGGAACTCACCTGATACCGCTCATTAATAGTGCGCGAAGTCTGTCGGATGCTGGGCGTACCAGGCGAATAGAAATCCGTAGGCGGTGGGTAGTTGTTGTGGAGAGATAACACTTACGGTTCGCCATTGCGGTTCTTTGAAGCATTGCAGCACAACCGGCACACCCGCGAGTTTGAGGTGCACAACGCCGGCGCGATTTTGCCGCGCAAAAAGTTGCGCGAACCCCAGGGGCCGCCAATGGTGTTTTATCCGCAGAAGAATCAGGCTGGATTTGAGTTTGCCATGCCGATGGCTCCAAAGAGGCTTCACGGCATAGCGCGGCCCGGCGAGACTGTGATCATAAGGACCATACACATCTTTTCGATATGCCGTGTAAAGTGTACTGACACCCGCAATCATCGTGGTTTGCGGATACATGCTTTTCCAGTTTCGCCACGTAACGACCTGACAGGGCAACGCCGTTAGCTTTTCACCTTTCGCGGCCATCGGACCGGCAACGGCCCGGCCCGCAATCGGACTCCACAAGCTTTCGTTCTCTACATTGGGCTGTTGGTCATATATCAGAGCGTTGCCGTTGTAAACCAAACCGCTGTAACCGAACCGGAGAATCTGATGATTCACCCGGCGGCTTACGACCATGGCCGTATCACAAAACCCATCCCAGATTACGGCAATGGCCTTACCGCCCAGGCGATCATTGCAGACTTCGTGCCAATTCATCATCGGCAGCGGATAGGCTCTGGCCTGCCCGTGAATCACCACCCCCACCACACGATCCGGGCCTTGCATAAATCCGCCGGCATCGCGGCGGGCGTTGTTAATATTACTGACCTGCGCCGGCGTAAGCAGGCGCGGGTTCGTCAGGGCGTTGAGGCCATCTTTGCTGTTGCCGGAAGCCACCAGCAGCTTACGATTTATCAGCAGCGGGTGCAGGTTAAAATCATAACTGGCGACATGCACACCATCACCGATGGTGCGCGTGAAATCACCGTTGGCCAGCGGAATAATAATTTCTTTGAAGGCCAGGCCCACTGTGGTTAACGCCAGCAGGACAATAATCCATAATCCGGAGGAAAAAAACGCGGTGAATTTATTTTTCATGGCCTCACTTGAAGCTTTAAGCCCGGCGCGATAGGGCCACAATATCCTGCATGGTCTGTTTCACTTACCTTGCCGCACCGCCGGTAACAACACTGGCGCCGGGCTGCCCAGCAGTTGGATTGAAACCCCATGTGTGGCCGCCGCGCCAGGCGGCGTGTCGGCCACCATGGCCATGAGCAACAGCGGCAAATAAATCACGCTGGCCAGAAAAACCTTCCGGGCACCAGC
>JAJYPG010000444.1 GCA_021795535.1 Planctomycetota bacterium | reverse complement strand
CGATCTCGGAGTGGCGGGACTGGTTTCCATTGAAGATGTTGTGGAACAGATTATTGGCGATATTTCCGAACCGGGCGATCCGGTAACGGCGCTGCTTGAGCCAGCCGGTCCGGATGAGTGGACCGCTTCGGGCAATGTGTCGCTTCTGGACTGCGCGGAACTGCTAAGCGGGCGCAATGCCTCACGCCGGGCGGCAACGGTGGGCGGACTTATTTACGCGGAACTTGGCCGCGTGCCCCGCCCAGGCGATTGTGTGCGGCTGCCCCATGTAATGCTAACGGTGGAGACCATGCGGGGACCGCGCGTGGGGCGAGTGCGTATAGCACTGCGTGAAAAACCAATAGCGGATACATCCAGCGAGTTAAATACCGCATCCACGGGGGCCGATGCCGCCGCGTCTTTCAGGGGGCAAAACGCAGCCCAACGCAAGGATGGGCAATGATATTTATAGTGGCAATCATCTTCCCGATGGGAATGGCGTTTGTTCCGCCCCCCTGGCTTATGTGGCTGATTATCGGGCTGACGGGTCTGTTTGGGTCCATGGTATTTGCCGGCATGGAAACCGGGCTGTATGTTCTCTCGCGTCCGCGGCTGCAGCTTCGCGGCTGGAAAAAGCAACCTGCGGCCCTGCAAATTGAACAATGGCTCAAGCAGCCCGCCGGTCCGTTGGCGGGACTGCTTATCTGGCAGAACATCTGCAATTTTATGGTGTCCGCGGCGGTGGCGGAACTGATGTTCCAGCGGCATTTTTCCCCCACAGTTCAGACGCTTTTCTCGGCTCTTATTGTTCTGCCGCTCATGCTTATTTTCGCGGAAATTCTGCCCAAGGACCTTTTTCTGACCCATTCAGATGATTGGACCTATCGACTGGTGCGTCTGCTCAAGTGGTCGCTTGTGGTTGTTACAGTGCTGCCTCTATTGCCTTTGCTGCGTGTACTGGATTTTCTTACGCGCCGCGTTCTGGGTCGGATGCTGGAAGCACAGCGGGTTGACCCGCTGCCACGACTGCTGGCCTTTACCGCCGAGCCTGCGGCTTCAGGTCTGTTGACCGATACACAGCAGGATTTAATTCAGCGTGGTCTGCGTATAGCGCATATAAATGTGGCGGAAGTGATGATGCCGTGGAACCGGGTGATTGGCGTACCGGCGAACATAAGCCGCCGTGGATTTGAAGCCCTGGTGCGTCATTACAATGTATCCCGCATGCCGGTGCTGGGGCGTTCGACGCAGGATGTTCTGGGGCTGGTGGATGTGATTGACGCAATTGGCGACACCGGCGAACTGCAATTGCACCGTCATCTGCGGCCAGCACTAACACTGCTGGGCGAACAGTCCGTCCGCACGGCCATTCGCCTGATGCAGGCGGCGCGGCAAACCATTGCGGTGGTAGTGAACCGTCAGGGGCAGGCCATTGGCCTGGTGACGATGAAAGACCTTGTGGAGGAACTACTGGGCGATTTGCAAAGCTGGTGACACCCGTATTGCCAAGGGAATAAAAAATTTACCCGTTTTAGCACAGCCTGCCTAAAATGAAGTGGTATTTTCAGTAAAGGATTCGCACCCAATGACCGACACAACCACCACTCCACCGCACATGCAAAACCGACCCGCATATAACCTGACCGGGGTTGATTATACGAACATTCCGCGGCGGAAGATTGACGGCCCCATTATTGATGTTCATACTCACACGCGCGATGTCGGCCTGACGAGGGAATATTTGCGTGTAGCCGATGAATATGGCATAAGCAAAATATGGACGATGGCTCCCCTGGAAGATGTGGAGGCTTTGCAGCAGGCATTTCCGGGCCGTTTTGAATTCATTGCCATTCCCAAATGGCAGAATCTTGGTCCGGGCGCTGATTTTATTGCCGAATGGATAAGCCGCCTGGACGGGTTTTACCAGCGCGGTTCCAGATTGATTAAATTTCATGTTGCACCGGGCACACAAAAACGCACCGGCATGGACCTGGACAGCCCCGCCATTCAACAGGTTATCCGACATGCCTACGACCTTGGGTATCATTTCATGAGCCATGTGGGCGACCCGCGAGCCTGGTTTGGCGAGGACCGGAAATACAAGCCCTCGGAAGGGCAGCGGTCTTTTGAACAGCAGTTTCCCATGCTGGAACGGATGCTGGAAAAGTATCCAGATCGCATTCACATGGGCGCACACATGGGCGGCAGCCTGGAAGACCTGGATGCCCTGCAGAAACGCCTGGATCGTTTCCCGCATTACATTGTGGATTCCAGCGCCACAAAATGGATTGTCCGCGGCATTGCACTGCAGTCATTGAGCCGCGTGAGAGACTTTTTTATTCAGAATCAGGATCGCATCCTATTCGGCAGTGATCTGGTGGTGGGCGAAAAATACAACCACGACCATTATGCGAGTCGTTATTGGGTTCACCAGAAGCTTTGGGAAACCGATTTCAAAGGCTTCTCACCCATTGAAGACCCCGATGCGCCGGAAGGGAAGCCGCGACTGGAGGGGCTGGATTTACCACCGGAAATTCTGGAAAAGTTTTACCGCACCAATGCCCAACGCTGGCTGCACGGAAA
>JAJYPG010000014.1 GCA_021795535.1 Planctomycetota bacterium | reverse complement strand
CGCTCGTCCGGTTTGGCGGGAGGGGAGGATGCCGGGTTGGTATCCTTTCCTACCCCGATCGTTGGACCGTTGTAACGCAGGCATCTTGCCTGCCGCTTTAACGTTAGCCGAATGTGGGGCGGAAGCGTTCTGCTCAATATATTCAGGATCATATAAATATGTCGTGTCCTGATATAGGTTGTCACTTTTGACAACCAGGACAAGGGCGTTTCATTCTGTAGATAAAAATCGCTTGAGAATGGAATTTGCGGTTTTGCCGGGAAATCGGGACAATGGGTGGCGATGATAATGATTGCGGAAGAAGCTCGGAAAGAAGTCGGGAGGCAGAAGCCACAAGCCAGAATCACATGCGCAAATGGTCGGCCGTTCTTTTCCGGCTTTAACAAACCTCTGCGATTAAAAAATCATGGAGCCAATAATAAGGCTGGTAATGGTCCGGCGCACATTCCGAATACGAGCAAGAGGCAGTATCAATATAAGCCCTTTTGGGTATTTGGGCCTTTCCAACTGGGCAGTACTGTCACTTATTGCGAACCAGAACGTGTTCTTTTACAACAAAATTCCAGAATAACCAACGATATTGATTAGAATGCCACTATGCGAAGAATTGTTATAACCATTCTGCGATGTTGCTTCATTTTGGCGTGGATTGCATGGTTATGGGGCATGGTGATACCGTGGAAGATTTCCTGCTCCAACCCCTATCTCAGACTTTCGACCATTGCGTCGGTGCATGGACGAATATTTGTCAGGTACTGCTGGACGGATGGGGAGAGACGGCTTTCGATTAAGACCCTGTCTCCGGTTCCGCGAGCGACAAGTGCGCGGGTGAACATGTCGATACCTGCTGATGAATACATGTTCTGGCCACACGAGGAGTTGGTGAATATGAGTTGGCCAGATTTCGGGGGCTGGTCATGGCAGCACGGTGGCTTCTGGCTAGCGTGCTGCCCGCAGGAATGTGGTGCTCTTTTTCCGCCATATTTTCTCGGCCTGAGCGTGGTTGCTGGGTTTTTCGCTCTCTTTCCATCACGTAATTGTTTGCCGCCTCTAAAACAGCGGGAAATATGCGGTACCCGCGATTAAGCACAAAGAGCCGTTCCTCATGTAGTTTGGCAAATCCCGACAAAAACAGGCACCACCTTTTTTTTTACCGGTCGAAGTTTCAATAGGGAAGTTTGCCCGGTTTTTGGTAGAATCCTTTCAGATGAAACCACTGCGGTATGCGTGGTCGCGACTGGTGCGCTGGCAAGCCGCTTGATGGAGTTGATATGAAAATTGTTCGCTTTATGGATTCTCTTGGCCACATTCACCATGGGGCCTTACAGGCCGATGGCACCGCTTTTCGCGTGGAAGGCGACATTCTGGGAAACTTTACCGTAACACGGAAAAAAGTTGTCATCGCCAAACTTCTGGCTCCGATTGTCCCATCCGCAATCCTTGGCATTGGCCTGAATTACCGCAAACATGCCGCGGAAATCGGAATAACCCCGTCGGAATTTCCGGTCTTATTCCTCAAAAATCCGGCGGCACTGCAAAATCCGTTCGATCCCATTGAACTGCCACAGCGCTTAAAAAGCGCCCAGGTTGACTACGAAGCGGAACTGGCGATTGTGATTGGCAAACGGGCAAAAAACGTGGCCGAGGGTGAGGCGTTGCGTTACGTTCTGGGTTTCACCCTGGCCAACGATGTTTCCGCCCGCGACTGGCAAATGCAGTGGGGAGGGTCGCAATGGTGCCGCGGAAAAAGTTTTGATACATTTTGTCCGCTTGGCCCGGCCATTGTCACGCCGGACGAAGTTGGTAATCCGAATAATCTGGCCATTCAAACTCAGGTTAACGGTGAAACCCTGCAACAATCCAATACCGCGGACATGATTTTCCGTGTGGAAAAAATCATTGCGTTTCTGTCCGGTTCCACCACACTGCTGCCGGGAACGGTTATTCTTACCGGTACGCCGGAGGGAGTGGGGATGGGCGCCAGGCCGCCACGGTGGCTTGCGCCCGGTGATTGTGTGCGGGTGGAAATGGAAAAGATTGGCTCCCTGGAAAACCCCGTGGTGATGGAGCCTTAACGCGTCAATGGCCTGCATCAATTCGCGGATGTTTTCCGCAAGAGTTACCCGGCCAGGTTTATATATTGGTTCCGCTATTGTCCCACCGGCGGGAAAGAGGGGCGGTGGGAATGTTTATAGGTGAATATATGTCTACATCTCGTATAGCACAGGCTCCGGTTGACAGTCAATTTCTGCAACGCTGGTCGGGCCGCGTTTTTTCCAGTGCCCCGCTTTCCGAAGAGCAGATAAAGTCGTTGTTTGAAGCGGCTCGGTGGGCACCCTCCTGCTTTAATGAACAACCCTGGCTTTTTGTTTACGCATCCAATGGACAGGACCTTTCGCGACTGCGGCCCCTTCTGGTGGAAAAAAACCGCCTCTGGACCGATCGCGTTCCGTTGCTGGTGGTTGTATTGGCCCGCAGGCACTTTGCGCATAATGGCAAGCCCAATCGTCATGCCGCTTTTGATGCCGGTGCCTCCTGGATGAGCCTTGCCTTGCAGGCTCACAAAATGGGCCTCATGGCCCACGCCATGGCAGGGTTTGATGAGCGGAACACCTACAAAGTCCTTAATGTTTCGCCGGAGAGATATGAAGCCATGGCCATGGTGGCCATCGGAAAATATGGCAACCCAACCACTTTGCCCGCGGAACTTCTGGCTGCGGAAAAACCCAGCGCCCGCAAGGATGGCGCACGTGTTGCCGTGCCGCTTTCCGATCTCCCGGCGTTACTCCTGGCGGGAGAAACGCCATGAATGCCGAGAATTCTCCACCCGTGCTGGTGGTCGTGACGGACCTGATCTTTTCCTCGCGTATATCTGCGGAGGCGCGCGCCCTGGGACAAACTATTGTCATGTGCCGCAAACCAGACCTGCTTGCCGCGGCCCTGCAAGAGGGGGTTGCTTCGCTGCTTCTTCTGGATTTGAACTGCGACGGTCTGGATTGCATTGGGGTTATTCGTAGCGTACGGGCCGCCGCCAATCCACCGCGTATTGTCGCTTTTTTCTCTCATGTGCAGGAAGAGCTTGGCGCGCGGGCTTTGCAAGCCGGGGCGGATCGGGTTATACCCCGTTCGCGTTTCGTAAAAGAACTGCCGGAACTGCTGCGTTTTGCCGGTCGTGCTGGAGATTTTATTTGAGTTCCGCCGAATCCCTGGTGCTGGGTCTGGAGACCACCTGCGATGAAACCAGTGCGGCCATCGTGGCAGGCGGCAGACGCGTCCTTTCCAATGTGGTTTGGAGTCAGGTGGCGCTTCACCAGCGCTACGGCGGTGTGGTGCCGGAAATAGCGGCGCGCGCCCATATTGAGTCCTTGAATCAGATTGTGGACCTTGCCTTGCGCGACGCGGGTATTAAACCGCGGGAACTATCGGCCATAAGCGTGGCCAACAGTCCCGGCCTGATTGGTTGCCTGCTGGTGGGCGTTTCCGCCGCCAAGGGATATGCCTTCGCATGGGAAAAATCGCTGGTTTGTGTAAACCACATTCATGCCCATCTTTACGCCGCCGCTCTGCTATCAGCCGATCAGCCTCCGCGCGCATTGCCCGAATTACCGGCGCTGGGGCTTATTATTTCCGGTGGCCATACCACTCTTTATCTGATCAAGGATTTTAATTGCATGCTTCGTTTGGGTTCAACCATCGACGATGCCACTGGCGAGGCCTTTGACAAAGTAGCCGCCATTTTGCAATTGGGTTATCCCGGCGGGCCGGTGGTGGATGCCCTGGCCTGCAAGGGCAATCCGCAGGCGATAGATTTCCCGGTAAGTCTGTTGGGAAAAGAATCGCTTGATTTCTCTTTCAGCGGTCTTAAAACGGCGGTTCTTTATCATGTAAACGGACGCCAGGGAACCGAGCGTTCAGCGGCGGCGCTTGGAGAGGCACAAAAGGCCGATGTGGCCGCATCTTTCCAGCGTGCCGTGGCCGATGCGTTGTGTGCCAAAGTGGGGCGGGCGCTGGAAAGCCATGGTGTAAAAAGTTTAATTGTGGGGGGCGGTGTTGCGGCCAATTCGCATATTCGCTCACGCCTGGCCCAGGTCGCAAAATCGGTTGGCATTCCGCTGCATCTGCCGACGATGAACTTCTGCACCGATAATGCCGCCATGATTGCCGGACTTGGCGCGGAGCTATTTTCGCGTGGCGTGCAAAGCTCGCTGGATGTTGGCGTAGTTGCCACGGCATAAGCGGGTCGTGCGGTTGCCGCCGCGAAGCCGGATAAGCCGGATAAACCGGTAAACCCGTTCAGGGACTGGTTTTAGCGTTCAGAATTTGGTACCATCTGCAAACCGCCGAAAGCAGGGCGATTAGCTCAGTTGGTTAGAGCGCATGCATGACACGCATGAGGTCAGAGGTTCGACCCCTCTATCGCCCATTAAAACCCGTCTTTTAGAAGTGTTCCGCCGGATATTCAGGGAATGAACGCCATTGTGCGTGCGGTGTGGTGGTGGCTTTCCGGGCCATCCGCAGGCGATTTTCACGTGCGGGATTTTATGCTTTTGGGGGTTTGCGGCTAAGTACCACCAGAACCACGCCCGTGGCAATGGCCAGTCCAGCCACAATGGGTTCGGCAAATAGCCTATGTTTCACGGTTACATCCATGTGAACCGTCGCGATTCGGATGATGGGCTTACGGCTATACCAAGTAAACCCCTTAAACGCCAGCGCCGCCACACCCAGTACGATGAGCACAATTCCAACAGTCAGTTTCCAGTTCATTTAACACACTTCCTTTTCACCTGGTTCTAACACCGGCTTAAGCCTTTGCGAATCATGGTGACCACTTTTTTATCGACAATTCGGATGAGTTTGTCGCTCGCTCATGCTCTTGAGGACATAAGCCACAAAACAAGTATGTTCTTTTATCTCCAAATAAGCAAGTAATTCTTGGAGAGTAAGTGCGTTGAGAGTTGACAGGCATTCCAAAAGCTTATTTCACTCATTCCGATTGCCCCAACATGCACATCGCTTCCAAATTTTGCGATTCGCCGCAGAAACCATTATTGGATGCGGGCGGCTTTACGGAACGGAGTTGTGTACGGAGTTGTTGAGAAGATGGACCCCTTTGATCATTTTGCGCCAGTTCACAGAGGGAAGTGTGCGTGTCATGCGGGCGGCGGCATGACGGATGGCGGGCGTAACAACCAGATGCACGCGTTTGACATAAATAATTCCGCCGATTTTCTCGCCGAGTTTTCCCTCAATGCGCTTATACATAAGCAGATTGTGGCGATGGTGGGCGGTGCGTACATAAAGCGGTGCGATGAGGGTTCCGGTAATGGATTTGCCGTTAAGCATGTGAAACGTGTAGGCGAAAGTGATGCGTGGTTTGGCTTTTCCGGAATAAACTTTTATGTCGCTTCCCTCCTGTTGCCATCGCCACTGGCGAATCAAATGGGCATGCAGAATTTTTGCGTGGATTGATTTGATCAGTCGAATATCCAGATCGCGGTATTGTTTAATGTTTGCCAGCCAGACACGAAACGGCGTGCGCAGTGTGGTCCATATTTTTCCCTTCAGCACCCGTCCATTGCTGAGTTCCACCTTTCCCAAGCGAATGCCCAATGCCAGGGATTGGTGGGATTGGGCGAAGGGATCGGTTTTGTGCGGAGCAAATGTTGCGCCCGGGCTTTTCGCGATTTTGGCGTTTTGCAGCAGAGAATTCAGGCTTTGGCCCCGCGCCGTAGTGCCAAGGATGGCCAGTAGAAGTCCGCAAATTAGAATAGTGCCGAGGCCGTTAAGCGCCCGCCGTCCCACCAGTCGGGAAAAGTGGCTGATAACGTGTCCGCCGCCATGTGGTAGTTGGGCCTGCTTCGAGTTAAACTGGGTGAATGTGTTCATGGACTCTATTATGCCCGCGCCCACCGGCCTGATTCAACAGCTTGACCAATTTCTTCATAAAAGGGAACTGTTGCCCCCGCACAGCCGCCTTCTGGTGGCCTGTTCCGGTGGGGCGGATTCTGTGGCTCTTCTGCATTTGCTGCATCGTGTGAATCAGTCCCGGTTCTGGCAATGGCAACTGGTGGTTGGGCATGTGAATCATGGCTTGCGCGGTGTGGCGAGCCAGGAAGATGAGACGTTTGTGCGGTCCGTTGCAAAATCACTCGGTTTGCCGTTGGAAGTTCGCCGCCTGCGCTGGCGAAAGTCGCAAAATATGGAAAAGAGTCGGAAGCGGGGACTGATGGACAAGCCATTGCATAAAGGTGGCCTTCAGATCAGCGAAAATGCCGCGCGTGCGGCGCGGCTCAAGGCACTTGAGTCCATGGCGCAGCGGCGGCGCTGCATGCTGGTGGTGCTGGCCCATCATGCCGATGATCAGGCGGAAACCGTTCTTTTGCGCCTGCTGCGCGGTGCCGGGTCGGGAGGGCTTGCTGCGATAAGGCCCCGTCGCCAGCAGGGACGCATTCATTTGGTGCGGCCACTTTTGTCCTGGCCACGCGCCGCTCTGCGGCAATGGCTGTGCGGCGAAAAAATGATGTGGCGTGAGGATGAAAGCAACAACAGTCCGCAATTTTTGCGAAATCGTGTTCGAGCAGAGCTTCTGCCTTTGCTGGAAACCTATCAACCGGCCATTCGTCAGGTTCTGGTACGGCTTGCCGCACGGCAACGGCGTGTGCATCAGTTGATCGCTGGAGAGAGCCGCACGCTACTACGGCGCGCCGTGTTGCGAAAAGGAACACATGAATGGCACCTGGATTCCGGGGCGTTGCTGGCGGTGCCGCAAATTGTCGCATCGCTGGCGTTGCAGCGGGCTATTGTGGCGGTGGGGGGGCGAAGGGATGGCGTTTCCTCCGAACGACTGGCGGAATTGCTGGAAAAGATGGGCGATAATCCGCATCCGGTACGGGCGCAGTTTGCCGGCCCGGTTGAAATTGAATTACGCCACGGTTTAATACGTGTTTACGCGGTGCGGACCGCCAGACTGAGTCGAAAGACATCTGATTTGAAAAAAGGGTCTGAACCATTGTACTCCTCAAGTAAAAAAAATAGTGCCAGCCCGGTCATATCCAGGCGGGTCGTGCGGAGGGGGGGGGCTGATGAATAGCCTTCAAGCATGGTGGCGGGCCTTTGAGCGGCGAACCAGAGACCGGCGTTTTGTGCTGCGCTGCCTTATCGGCATTTTTGTTCTTGCGTTGGTACTGCGCGCCATCCTGGCGTGGTTTCATCCAATGCTGTTGCCCGATTCCTTTGACTATTTGACGCTGGCCCACCGCATCATTGCCGGACAAAGTTACCAGGTGACAGGCATGTATGCCAAACGAATGCCGGGTTATCCGGTATTTCTTGCGGCCATAGGCTATCCGGATGGCATTGATATTCGCGCGGTGCTGATGGTACAGGCACTGTTTGGCGCACTGGTATCTGTGGTGGTCTTTGCGCTGGGCCGGCCATGGGGTGCGGCAACGGGTCTTCTGGCGGCATTACTGGTTGCTTGTGATCCGCTGTGCATCGGATTTTCCGCTGCGGTGCTGACCGAGATTCCCTTCATGCTTGTTTTTATCATTTCCCTGCTGCTGCTGGCACAACTGGTGGAAAGGCCGGGGAGCCTTTGGCGCTGGGTTCTTTTTGCGGTCAGTTTTGCCATAGGTGTATATGTGCGGGCGGAGGTATCGCTCTGTTTGTTTCCACTGCTGATTTGGGTGGTGTATCGGAACCGGAACGGTCAGGCGTTGTGGCATGCCATCGGCGGATCACTGCTGGCGATGGGCCTGGTAATGCTGATATTGCTGCCCTGGTGGCTACGTAATAA
Organism: Planctomycetota bacterium; assembly: GCA_021795535.1. The sequence continues at coordinate 3,252 of JAJYPG010000014.1, read as the reverse complement.
CAGACTGTTTCATCAGGATTTTTTCCGCTTTACCACGCTGCAGGGGATCAGCCTTTATGAATCGGTCTATAAAGGAGCCACAGGCGGGCCGAGGCAATCGGATATTGTCCGTCCGCCCGCCATTCAGAAATTAAACGAAAGCCAGCGTGATCTGGCCTGGACGCACCGCGCTGTTCTCGATATGTACCATCATCCGTTTCGTATGTTGCGACTGGCCTTTCTTAAGGTTGGGCGTACCTGGTCGCCATGGCTGCATGCCCGCGGTTACGCCCGGCCTTGGATAAATATTTCATTCTGTTTCTGGTATGTGCCGCTATTTTTCCTGGCGTTGGCGGGGTTGCCCATGGCGAGAAAAAGGGTCGGCCTCACTGGAGTGATGCTTATTCCCATCTTATACTTCACTATAATGCATGCGGTCTTTTTAGGATCTGTGCGTTACCGCGTGCCGGTGATGCCGCTGGTCTGTATTTTTGCCGCTGCGGCTCCGGCGTATTGGATTGAAAAAATCGGTTGCAAGGGGAAACCGGCGTGAAAATGGAAGGCCGGAGGGAAGTGTGAGTGTTGTGAACGTGAGCAGGTTTTGGTAATGGCGAATTATCCGCGAGCAAGTCCCGCCCGGTGGTGGAAGACGCGATCCATCGGTAAACCGCACCGTTCGCCTCATGCGATGTTCGTGGGGCGTACCCGGTGGTGGGCATCGCTTTTACTGCTGGCGCTGTTGGCTCTGGTGGTGGGGGCGGGGTGGTATCTGGCCAATCCGCGGCGTATCAGCCAGATGGCGGGCATTTTGCTTTCGCGCGTTCTGGATGGTCATGTTACGGTGAGAACCGGCCGCATTTCACTGGCTGGCACCATTCGGCTTTCCGGCGTGCGCATGCGGACCAGGCATGGGCATGGCCCAGCGGCCACCATTTTCTCCGCTGACAAAGTGGATGTGCGATTCAACTGGCTGAGTCTGCTTAGTGGCCGACTGCGCGCTTCGCAAATAATTGCGGTTCATCCGGTGCTGAATCTGGTGGATGATCGCGATACGGGCCGCTGGAATTACCAGAGCTTTCTTCATTTCCACCATACGTCACCGGTGAATTCGGCGCCTGCCGGCACAACTTCCGTGGTAGCGTCGGCGGGGGTGCGGCACCTGCCATCGATTGATTTGCGCTCCGCGGTGATTCGCTGGGGCCGGATGAAAAATCATCACTATTCCATCACTGGGCAGAGCGTCATTGACGCCCAGCTCGGTCCAGTGCCTGGCCATCACTCGGTTTATCGCATGGAAATTCAGGAGCATTCGCCGGCTGGTCGCATTGGTGTTGAAATTTCAGGACGATGGAATCTGCCAGCACATAGCCTTCATGCCTTTATTCCGCGGCTGGTGCTGGATCCGGCCTTTCGCCGCACGCTGCCTTCGGCTTTGCAGCGGTGGTGGCGGCGTTTTAAGTTTCATGGCGAACTTCGTGATATTGCGCTGGCCGTGGGGCCGGTTCGCGGCATTGAGATTTCGGGAACGCTGGACAATGTGTCAATGCGTTTTGCCGTGCCGAGCCGTCGACTTGGCCCGCAGATTGTGCCGATATCCCACCTGAATGGGAAGGTGAATGTGGGGAGCGGGGCGACAAGCATTTCCGGGCTTACGGGCAACATCCTGGGCTATGCTTTTGTGGTGCCGCACGCGGCTTTTGACGGTTATGCCAGTGGTAGTCCGTTTGACGTTCAGTTGAAGTTGCCGGGATTTGATTTGCCACGGAAATATCCCGCAATTCTTTCAACGCGGCCACTTGCCATGGCGCGAGCCATAGTCTATCGACTCCGTCCCAGCGGGTTGATGGATATTAGCATTCATGCCGTACGCGCCTCGGCGGGAGCGGTGCCCCACGTTCAGGGTCAAATTCTGTGCCATGGTCTGCGCGCGCGTTATGCGCATTTTCCCTATCCATTTTACGACGTGCATGGACTGATCCGCTTTAGCAGTCATTCCATACGCTTTGTACATTTAAGCGGCAAAGCGGAACAATACCCAATGACCCTGAGCGGTCTGGTGTCCATCAACGAGGACAATGGTCCGATTGACCTGCATATAGCCTCTCCACTGATGATGTTTGATAAAAGGCTGGGGGCGTGTCTGCCACATGATCTGGCTCCCATATGGACCCGCTTTAACCCGGTTGGAATGGGACACTTTTACTGTCATGTGGTTCGTCCGGCGGGCAGCACGGTCAATCCGGATATACGAATACATATATTTGCCACCGATACGGCGGGCCGCTATGTTGATTTTCCCTATCCGCTTACCCATGTTCACGGGGAACTGTTTTTTGCCAACCGCAAAATGCGCATTCTTCGCCTGGTGGCACCGGTTGCCATACCGCATCCCACCCCGGGCGGTCCGAAGGAAGGCCAAATTGTTTTTACCGGTTCGGTTACTTATCATGGAAATAATGTCGCCGATTTGCATCCGCATGTGCGGGTTGTGGCGACCGATATTCCGATGAATAAATTGCTCCGGCAAAGCATGCCGCGGTCTTATGCAAAATGGATTCGCACGTTTCATGTTCATGGCCTGGTGGGCATGAATGCCCTTATTACCCGCGGTACTGGAGGCACCCCATCTGTTAGCGGCGGCATTTCTCTGGATGATGGCAGTTTACGTTATGGGGCTATTCCCTGGCCTGTGCGGAATGTGGTGATGCGCGGGGATATGGGACCAAATCATCTCACGATCACGCGTCTTGACGGACTTACTGGAATAAATAATACGGGCGGTCTTAAATGTGTCGCTGCGGTGCGTGAAAGCGGGAATCATCGGATAGCCGCCGCCATCAGTGGTCGTTGGAAGGGTGTTGATGTGACCGGCACGCCCGCGGCAAGACTGCCGGTAAAATGGCGAAAAATATGGACGATGCTGCGGCCTTCGGGACATTCCGACGGGACTTTTTCAATGGCCATCAAGGTAAGGCGGAACAAGTCCGGGAAATCCGTTGTGACCATTCCAAAGTATCATGTTAGTATTAAACCGAAAGACATGGCGCTGCGGTTTAAGACACTGGGGGAACCACTCCGGAAGATTCATGGCGTTATAACCGTGGGGGCGAGTGTGATCAGGCTGCATTCTATGGCGGCGCTGTTGGGCAATATACGATTATTCACAACCGGAAAGTATCTGACAAAAACCGGAGCTGCGGAACTTTCCCTGTCCGCATCCGCGCCGGATATGGATCCTAAATTGATTCAAGCCTTGCCGCCCGCGGCTCGGCG
>JAJYPG010000013.1 GCA_021795535.1 Planctomycetota bacterium | reverse complement strand
GGTCGAGTTCGGCGTGCCGCCGATGGGCGACTGATCGACGCTGATGACCTTGTCGATCTGATCGAGCCCCTCGATCGCCTCGACCGCGCCGGGGGTGACCTGAGCGCGGTGCAGGATCCGGGCGGCAAGGGCAAGCCGCGAACAATGTCGCCGTAACGCACGTTTGTCGGGAATCTGACACTCCCACGGGCCGCGACGAATGCGCCAATAATCGGCAGGTGTTGCAGACGAAGAGTCGGACTGATGTCGAAATGAACCCAGCCCGGCGGTGCGCAAAGCCCACAACCATATTGCACGTAATATTTGCAGCCGCCTTTGTTCATGCCCATCTCCTGTTTTTCGGTCAACTGCTGGTTTGGCCAATAACCATTTGCGGTACTGGGACCCCCGTCCCACGATTAGGAATCGATCCGGAAGCACCGCCCACAAGAGATGCGGCATTGAAACCCGCCATCCGGGCCTCCACCACATCGCACGCAACGGCAAGCAGGGCTAACGAGGTCCAATTCAGGATAGCCTGCGTGGTGGCCGTGGCAAAAAGAAAGGCGTCAAAAGTCATTCCACCCGCGCCGGCGATGACGATGGCACAGATAAATTCAGAAGCCTTGCGAAGTTCGGGATCCAGCACAGACCGATGGGTGAAGACGAAAATAATATCCCGCGCCACATTGGCTAAAAGAATGACCAGAAGAATAATACCAACGCTCCCCAGCGCCGCCGCGGCGACAATATAGGAACACTCCACCAGTGATTGCGCCGCCGAGTTGCCCAAAATGGGATGCTGGAGAAAAACAGCAATGCCCTTGCTCCATTGAGTGCCTCGGTCGTTCTGGGTCGAGAGCAGATGGCCCACGGCCCGCCCGCCCGGATTGATAAAATTCTTATACCCCTCGTAGGCGGCCAATCCAACAACCGCAAAAATAACCCAACGGCGCACCGATACGCGGTAAAATATCAGCAGGCCCAAAGCGCACATACCCATGGCGGTACGCGATCCGGTCCACAGCATGAAGGGAAGCATGATACAAGCGGCGGAAAGGCCGACCAATTTTTGCCAGGCGGCGGAATATCCTGAAATAATGACGAAATTTGCGCAAAGAATGAGAAGGGCCGTCACCTCGCCTGTGTATTGCGGATTCTGTGCAATACCACAAAATCGGCCGGCAAAGACGATGTGGTGCGGATTGCCTAGAACCAATTGAATCGCTGAAAGGAAATAAAAGCCCAGTCCGCCCGCAACCAGTGCAAAGGCGATGTCCACGATGTCTTGCCCGGAGGTCGCCCATCTACGGAGTAATTGAAAAAGACCAAGAAAAAGAGCCAGATTCAATAGCAGTGTTCCGATCATCCGCTCCGGAGCGAAATTGACCATGCGCAAAGAAAACGCGATTTGCAGCGCCAGGAAGGCATAAATAGACCGGCGTGGTTGTGCCCAGCGAAACATCTCACGATTGAGAATAAAACGAAAGGCCAGCAGACCGATCAAAAAAACGAATGCGGGCTTACAGATGGTACGGAACGATTCAAGCATGGGAATTAGAGTGTTGTTCTGGTATTTGTTTACAAAATATCCCACCATGCCCGTCAGTGTGGCCAGCGCCAGCGCCACTTGAATTCCGCGTTTACCGTACAGGCAGTAATATGCCAGCACCGCGGCAAACGCCAAACCTAGAATGCCGACCGGGGTTTCCATCCTGTGAAGGAATGGGCCTAGATAATTAAAGACATCGCGCCCAACTCCCTTGGGCGTATTATGGGTAATGGCTAACAAAGTAAACGTCATCTGAAAACCCGAAAAACGACCAACAACATAATTTGCCAAGCGCGACAAATTTTATCAGGCCAGGCAGCTCCGGTTATTCGTACAGGCAATGGTCAACCGGGAATGCCCAATATCCAAGCTGGGCACTTTGCGACTCCCCCGACAAATACGCGGCCCTGATTGATTGGCCATATCTTAATCGGCTAGACCTGCGATGTAAATCAATACGGCTGGCTGAAAAAGGCGGCCTTAGGCATGTCCGGTCGGTATTGTTGGGCGCCGAACCACCCGGTACTGGGAATATGACGCCCACCAAAACCATGTATCCGACTGTTTTTCATATCAAGGGAAATAACATTGCTGCGGAACCCACCCGCTTCATGCAGCTATATTCAACGCGGCGTCTCGCCACTTTTCCGTACCGGAAACATAACGGGGGCGTCCGTTTTTATCGGGTTTGGCAAAATTGATTGCAGAACGGTTCTTTTGGTTTAATTGCGGATGCCGCATGCCGACCTGAAGCGGCTGAGGCGGCTGAGGACAGCCGCGCTCCCAGGGGCGTGCCCGCGGGACAGGCCCAAACAGAATGGCCCGACCTTTGGAATGGCTCAATAGTTGGCGCGTGCGGTTTAATACTTCTACAAACGGCGAAATTTGGATTTTTGTGGTGTAGACTTCCAAGTCTGCACGTCTGAAACTGCAGGTCTGGAGACCTACACTACAATTCTCTATTGCCAGCATATATTTGTTTCCCCTGTTTCCCCTTGACCTTACAGAAAAGCCCGTGGATGATGATATATCATGGCAACTGAACCGGAAATCACACCAAAGCCTCCCGACGTGGAAAACCCGCAACATGTGGCGGAGATGCGGAATGTTTCGCCGGTATCGACTGGGTTGAAAATCCGAAGGCTTCTCTGGAGCATGGTTCAGGGAACCCTTTACCGTTATTCCTTTCATACCCAGTCGCGCTGGCGAGCCTTTTTGTTACGCTGTTTTGGAGCAAAAATCGGACGGCGATGCACCGTGCGGCGTACCAGCCGTGTATTTTATCCATGGCTGCTTGAAATGGGAGATTTGGCCTGCCTGGGTGATGAGTGCAATATCTACAATCTCGGCCAGGTTACACTGGGCGAACGAGTTTCCATAAGCCAGGAGGCTTATATTTGCGCTGGTTCACACAACTACCGGGAAATGAACATGCCACTGATCACAGCGCCGATTTTTATAGGTGCGGATGTCTGGATTTGTGCCCGAGCCTTCATCGGGCCGGGTTGTAATGTGGGTGAGGGTGCGGTGGTGGCTGCGTGCGCTGTGGTGATGCGCGACGTGGAGCCATGGACAATTGTGGGTGGCAATCCGGCAAAGCGTATCGGAAAACGGGAACTGCGTGGCAGAACGGATTGTGGGCAGGGCACCAGAGGCCCGGTAGCGTGACCTGCGGCTGATGAACAAAATTTGGATTGATGCCGAAAAGATGGCATCATCAATTACCATTTAACGACGACACGACGACACGAAGGACGACGACGATTTTTACCACAACGACACAACGACACAACGAGACGACGACGGACGGATGACGACGAATTACGAATGAGAAACGGAAAATGGGGATTTCACCACAACGACACGACGACACGAAGACGGACGGACGACGACCGATTCACAGGAGGCAGCGGAGGTAAACGGGGGACGACGACTATTTTTACCACAACGACACAACGACACAACGAGACGACGACGGATTTTTACCACGAGGCAAGAAGACACGAAGTACTACGATGGATCCCAGAAGAGACACCAAGGACGACGACGACGATTTTCACGCGGAGAGGCGGAGTTCGCGGAGGACGATGATTTGTCACCACAACGACACGACGACACAACGACGACGTTTACCACGAAGGCACGTCTTTACGAAAGAGAGCGAAATGTGACTTGGAAACGGTGACATTATTCTGAGCCTTTCCCGCGCGTTCAAGCCCGTGGCGAGCGGACCTGAAAATACCTATCTCGTCAACTTAAAAGCGACGCCATAGGAACGGGCGAGTCGATCTTTATTCCTCGGTAGGACCATAATAATCGTAGATTTTGTGGAAGACAGACAACGCTCGCCAATAAGAACCGAGATCATAAACCTTTGTATATCCGTTGGCCCGCAAAAGGCGACGGGCCGCTGCGCTCTCTTTGCCGTGTTCGGAAACCAGCAAAAAAGCTCTATCCTTTGCTGGCAAACGAGCGAAATCGCCCACCCTTATCCGACTGAACGGGACGCTCACACCGACGGGCACCATCCGAGCCTTGGATTGGCTCTCATCGCGCAGGTCAATCACGCAACAGCCCTCTACCACGATCCGGCGTGCGACCCTTGCGGAAACCAGGCCAGCACGCATAAAGGCGACAAGCGAGCCCGTGGCGATCACGGCCAATCTGAAAAATAAATCCAGATGCCAATTCATCGCTCCATTATGGCCCGCAAGCCTGTCAGCCGCAAGTCGAAAATAAACAGAATCGCGCTAACAACAATTGCCAGCCCAATGGCGAAACCGCCGAGTCATTGTCCCCCAACGGGCACGCGCATTTCAGGCAGACTTCCGGGGGTTCATGTAGCGGGTGGAGCGGCGCGAGTCAATTTTTCCAGGCTGGGCGGAAAGCGGCTGAGGACAGCCGCGATCCCAGATGCCCGGAAAAATTATCACGCGGTGTGTATCGCCATCGACGTTTGCTGGTTTTTCGAGTCCTATAAATCCTTCATAACGGACGTTACCCACGGCCCGAGCGGGCAATTATATGAAGAAAGACGCGCCCTTTAATTCCCTAACTGCCAACAACGCTGATGACCCGCCACCCCAATCCCGCAGGAGGAGACATTGATTGTCGCGGCAAAAAAAGTAAAGCTGTTGACAGATTTCGATAGACACTTATAATTACAACCATAGCTTTATTCATCGACTTTCAGTCGATGTTAAAGCCGCCGGTGGGAGCTGGCGTTGGCAGAGTTGGAAGGATTCCAGGCTTTATTTTCAGCAAAGGCCATGACGATGTTATCGTTGGTTGCGCATCACGGTATACGCCTGTGTGCGTGGGGTCTTAAATATCGTTTTGGGCTTTGCAAGATGCAAAACTTCCCGGAGGAGAATATTTCATAGACATAAGTATTTAGATGTATATTTATAAACTAATACCGGGCTGACGTGGCCTGGTAATTTTTGTGTCGGCATTTCATGGCCATCTGTAAAGACAGGCGGAAATGGAATTGCCTGTTTGGAAAGGAAGTTACTCAAATGCAACGAATCATCGTCCGTGTCTGTTTCTTAATTCTCTCCATTTTCGCCATAAGCACAGCCGCATCCGCGCACGCGGCCATAGTCTGGAGCGCCCCGGCGGCCTTCACTACTGCTGACGCGGCGCTCAACCAGACTGGCACAATTCTGAGTGCTACGGGTTGGGGCTACACCACCACCAACAGTGTTACGCTTTCCAACGGCACTGTCATAAATTTCCTTGCCGGCTCGCTTAACAGTGTTGGCAGTCCAGCCGCCAATGGTGCGGCAGACACCACCGGCGCTGGCGATTCCGTTCAAACCAATTTTACTCCATCCTCTGGCAACACCAAATTTGATAATGTTCTCAACGGGTTTGTTTACGACGGTGGCCCGCACATAATCACACTTTTCGGCCTGAACGCAGGAAACCAATACAGCGTGCAACTATTCACTATTGATGATCGGGGATTCCAATATGGAGGCAACACACCTATTTTGGATAGATACGCGAATTTACAAGACCCGAATACGGGAAGCGATGTTTCGGCATTCTTTTCGGAGGCCGCAAATGTTTATGTGACGGGTACATTTATCGCGAGCGGTTCAACTCAGCAGATTATTGAGAATTTTTTCAACGGCCCCCAATACCCGTCATCCTCAACAGTTACGGCGTCGGAATTGACACCTGCAATACTGGGGAATACCAATGCGCTCGTTATCCGTCAACTCACGACAGCCTCGCCTTCTCCCGATCCATCGACGATACCTGAACCATCGCCTCTCAATATACTGCTGGCTGGGGCCGTCGGATTGGCCATCATCCGTTGGTGGCAATCTCACATCTGTTGAATCAGACAGGTGCTGGTACGATTTGGTCAAGGCCCGGATCAAGGACACGGGCCTGACCAATGTCGGTGTGTCCGACACGGCAATATTCATCAAACGGAAAATGGCGGAGGAATGACGGCCCGGATCGCCGTCCGTCGTACTATCGGGTGATACTTCAACTCTCACCCATCTACTCTCTTCGGCTACGCCACGGAATTATTCGTTGCGGCTATACTGCCGCACGGCTCTTGTTGGCACGTACCGTACGGTAAAGCAGACGCGTCCCTATTCTAATGGTATGGCGGGACAATGCGGTATGGGGGGGAGGACGGCGGCAGGCAAGATGCCTGCGGTACTTAATGGTTTGGCAGGCGGGACGCCTGCGGTACAATTACAATACCGTCGCCTACGGCACCAATGACTGGCCGCAAATCATCCATTACAATGTCCCACTATGGCCAGTGGCAAACAAAAATTAGAACTCATCTGGATCGGCAAGGAGGTCCTGCCAAGGCTCGATCCGCGAATTCTTGTTGAGTATCCGGAGAAAAGTTGCCATGCACGTTTCAAACGCGGCGATCAGCCATTCACATGCCGAAAGCCAGAAGCAGAACGCCGCTGTGCCGCAGGTGGGACGCCTGCATCAAACTAGTGCCGCAGGCATCCTGCCTGCAACAACAGACCAGACTCCTGCTGCAAATAACGGTACTGCCACGGGAGCTTTCCATGACGGACCCTGAAAAGCCCCAGTATCCTGTCCAAGTAATGGCCGGGATTGCGATTACTTGGGCAGGCTCCCAGGGTGACCGAAAATGAAAAAGGAATCTGACAAGATGGGTATAGTCCGCGAATAATGCGGCACAGCTGGTGTTCCGGAATTTTACGCGAAATATATGTTATACTTATGGCATGAATCGCAACCATCTGTCCATTTTCCATGCCGTGGCCCGCTGTGGCAGCTTCACCGCCGCGGCACAGGAACTGCTTATCAGTCAGCCCGCGATTTCCATGCAAGTGCGCGAATTTGAAAAAAGTCTGGGCGTAAAGCTGCTGGAACGATTGCCCCGAGGCGTGAAGCTCACGGATACGGGTGAAATTCTTTTTGATTACGCCGCGCGCATTCAAACCCTGGAACAAAGTGCCGTGCAGGCCATAAAGGATGCCCGTGCCCTGAAACGCGGTTCGCTGGCACTGGGCTGCTCGCTGACGATCGGCACGTACCTGCTGCCACCACTGCTCGCCCGCTTTCGGACCAAATATCCCGGCATCCGCCTGGAGGTCCGGATTGCCAACACCGCGGATATTCAACGGTTGATTACGGATGGCGTTTTGCATCTGGGTTTAACCGAAGGGTTTGTGGAAGAGACGGATCTTAATGGGCAGATATTTCAGGAAGACCAGCTTGTGGCCGTGGTGCCGCCGGGGCATGCGTTGTGCGGTCAAAAAAATATTACGCTGAAAACTTTTTTGAGCTATCCGCTGATACTTCGCGAAACAGGCTCTGGCACGCGAGCTGTTCTGGAACGGGCGTCCGCCCGGAGTGGCATTACGCTAAATCCAATCATGGAATTGGCCAGTCCGGAGGCAATTAAAGCCATGGTCATAACCGGCAACGGCGTGGCCATGATATCGCACCTTGCCGTGGCGGCGGAACTCAAGGCGGGCACGCTTTGCGGCGTGGAATTAACAGATTGCCATCTTCGCCGTCCGCTGCATCGTGTTGTACGCCGCGACCGGGAGATCAGCCCGAGTCTGAAGGCCTTTTTGAGCCTGCTGCCCCAAGCGGCTGTAAATATAAAAAAGTAATGCGTTTGCCGATTCATACTGCCTTGGCCATGGCCGCCGCGCCGCGGCACATAATCGCGCTCTTTCCCAACTGAAGGGAAAACCGGTATAACTTGCCGACCGCTCATAGCGTGTGGCTCGTAAATGGGTACCGCGGTACGATGAGAACCGCATGAACAATGGAGCGGGGCAACGAAGCCCTGGAGCACGCGAAATGTTGGCCGCGGTCCGCCACGGAACACGAAAAGGAATCTGATGGAAGCTGGAATTGTAGGTTTACCCAATGTTGGCAAATCCACTCTGTTTAACGCGCTGACCAATGCCGGCGCCCTGGCGGCGAATTATCCATTTGCCACCATTGAGCCGAATGTGGGTGTTGTGGCCGTGCCGGACAAGCGTCTGGCGCAAATCCACCAATTTATGCCAACGGAAAAGCTGGTATACGCGCTGCTTCGGGTGGTGGACATTGCCGGCATTGTGCGAGGCGCAAGCACCGGCGAGGGCCTGGGCAACAAATTTCTTTCACATATTCGCGAGGTTGATGCGGTTCTGCATGTGGTTCGCTGTTTTGAAGGAGGCGATATTCTGCATGTGGAGGGGCATGTTGACCCGCTTCGTGACATTGAAACCATTGACACTGAACTCATGCTGGCCGATCTGGATACACTGGAAAAATCGCTGGATAAAATGCGGCGCAACGCCCGTGCCGGAGATAAAGACGCCGGGGCTGTGGTGGCCATCATGGAAACGTCCGTGGAAGCGCTGAAGCAGGGCAAGCCGTTGCGGTCACTGGCGGCGAATTGGAAGCCGGAGGAACGCAAGGCCATAGCCGGCATGGGAATGATGACAGCCAAAAAAGTGCTTTACATCGCCAATGTGGATGAATCCGATCCGCACGGCAAAGGCCCGCTGGTGGAGGTGGTGCGTAAACGTGCCGCCGCGGAAAACAGTCTGGTGGTGCCCGTCTGCGCTAAACTGGAATCTGAACTGGCCGAGCTTACACCGGAAGACCGCATTGCCATGCTTTCGGACCTGGGCATGACGGAACCGGCACTGGATACCGTGGCACACGAGGCCTATCGCCTGCTTGGCCTGCAAAGCTACTTCACCGCCGGCCCGAAGGAAATTCGCGCCTGGACAATTCCGGTGGGCGCTACGGCCCCACAGGCGGCGGGTGTTATTCATACCGATTTTGAAAAAGGGTTCATTCGCGCGGAAATTTATAATATTGTCGACCTTCTTGCGCATAAATCTGAAGCCGCCATTCGCGCTGCGGGCAAAATGCGGTCTGAAGGCAAAGGCTATATTTTTCAGGATGGCGACATAGCCCACTTCCTGTTTAATTCCTGATATTCAATCCCGGAAAACCGCAAGCGTTTCGTGATGAGCCGTAAAGACGGTTGGAATAATTTTACCGTCCGGGCGGAAAGTGGCTTTTTTAGCCTAAAATACAAGCCAAAAATGCGTTCGACGAACTGGCAAAAGGCGACTGAGGACAGCCGCTCTCCCAAAATTATCACACATCAAGAGACGGGCACACACCAAGAGTCCGTGGCGTTGCGCGCAACACCGCCATTCCAATTTACCGTGACTGGTTGATTGGCAGCACCGTGGCTAAGGATTTTGTTGAATTTTACCCGTATCAGGAAGCGGCTGGAGCCGTTGACGGTTCCACAGCCGGAGTGCTGGCAATCGGCACCGGGATATCCGAGGGAATAATTGGAGCGCCTTCCTTCAAACGTGTGGCCTTACCAGTGAGGTCGCGCAGGTAATAGAGCTTGGCGCGGCGGACTTTACTGCTGCGGCGAACATCCAGCTTTTCAATTTTCGGGGAATTGGCGGGAAAGATACGCTCCACGCCTTCGTTATTCACAATGCGGCGTACCGTGAAAGTGGAATTAATGCCAACACCCTTGCGTGAAATGACGGTGCCGGAGAATACCTGCACGCGCTCTTTGTCGCCTTCAACAATGCGGCAATGCACATCAACGAGATCGCCGATGTCGAAGACAATTGGAGTGGCCCGCAGATGTTTGGATTCCACATGACTGATAAGGCTGTTACGCATGATTTAGCTCCGAAACAAAGTTTAAACCCATTGTGTGGTCCGGTCAGCCTTCCGCCAACCCATCCACCCATGAGATACCATATCCACGCCGCGGAAAACAAAGCCCGCGACACTCCGCTATTTTCCGCCGCTCTCCCGGCCAGTAATCCGGTCAGTCACCCGTTCCGGCACTTCCAGATCAGGCCTCCGCTGTCGCGTTACCTTTCTGGATTCCGTGGCACGCCAAGCGGCTATCGCCGCATGATCGCCGGAAAGCAGCACGGGAGGCACTTCCAACCCGGAAAATTCCCTTGGCCGCGTATAATGCGGATATTCCAGCCCGCCGACAATCAGCGGGTCATCCGCAGCAAACGATTCACCGCAATGGCTTTGACTGTCTCCCAGAACGCCGGGAAGCAGGCGGACAACCGTGTCCAAAAGAACCATTGCGGGCAACTCTCCGCCCGAAAGAACATAATCGCCAATGCTTATTTCCATCGGAGAAAGCAGTTGGCTTATGCGTTCGTCAAACCCTTCGTAATGGCCCGCTATTAACTCGAGCCGTGGTTTTTCCGCCAGCTCGCGGGCCATATTCTGTGTCAAGCGTCTGCCGCGCGGGCAAAGCAAAATTCGTGTTGCAGGCCGCTGGTCCAGCGCCTCAATCGCAGCCACCGCGTCCACAATCGGCTGGCACATCAGCACCATGCCAGGCCCACCCCCAAAGGGGCGTTCATCAACTTTTCTGTGGGGATCGGTGGTGAAATCCCGCAGTTGGTGAAGGTGGTATTCCACCCTTTTTTTTTCGACCGCTCTTTTAAGGATGCTGGCTCCCAAAACCGGAGCGAACATTTCGGGAAAAAGCGTTAAAATATCAACCCGCATCATGGGAACGCAATCCACCGGGGTCTCATATCGGTTGCCGCCGCGTGCAACCAGTAAATCCGTAGTGTCCTGTTACGGGTTTCAGTCAACCAATCCGCCAAAGGCCTTCAATAGGCCACCCCGGCCCGCAAGCCCAACAAATTTCCAATCAGGGTGGGAAATTTGCTCAGGCAACAACCGGCGGCTTGGGCGATGCGGAGTCAATGGCGGTCTTAAGCAGACTGGCCACGGTCTCGCTGGGCTGGGCACCCTTGCTGATCCAATGTTCAACGCGGGCCTTGTTCACGACTACGCGCCGGGTCAGGTCTGTGGTGATCGGATCGTAAAATCCCAACTCCTCAATAACCTTGCCGTCTCGCGGGGAGCGACTGTCCACGGCATTAATGCGCCAAAAAGCCCGGTTCTTGCGACCAAAACGCTTCAATCGAATTTTTACTGCCACGCGAACCCTCGGTGTTGCAAAGAAAACAATACAGGCAAAATCATCCACCACCCCCGTGCTTGCGGGGAAACCGCCGGGATACGCCCCGG
>JAJYPG010000443.1 GCA_021795535.1 Planctomycetota bacterium | reverse complement strand
ACTCTTATGGGCTGTCACATAGAAGAATATGAACAGGCCAATCAGTTCAATCATGACCCGACGCGAAACCGAACCCTGCTTTTGCACAAACGCGAGATTTTGCGTATCTCTCTCCACATGGCCAAACAGCCGGGAACCACACTTATTCCGCTGGCCATATATTTTCATCGCGGCTTCGCCAAAGTGCTTCTGGCATTGGCTGTTGGCAAAGCCCAATTCGACAAACGCCAGGATATCAAAAAACGCGAGGCGCAGCGTTCTATGGACCGCGCCATTCGCCGTCGATAATATTTCCAGAAGCAAAGTACGGCACTTTTTTTGGATGGAAAAATCGAAAGTTTTTTTATGCTTCAATTGATATGCAGAAGGATGGGTAAATGAATCCGCTTAAGAATTGGATGACGGGCCTCGGCCTTGCCGCCGGACTGCTGGCCACAGGACAGGTTCGCGCGCTGGCGCCGGATGTCAATGCCCTGTTGCCATGGGAAAAAAACATTAACATTGAATCCTCCTCCTGGGGGCTTCTGGAAAACTCCAGTCACATTCGTAACAATGGCACTCCCGCCCAGATTGGCATTGTGGATTCATCCGGTCGCGTGCGCCTTGCGGACACCGGCCAATACAGTCCAACCATCGCGTGGGACTCGCTTTACATGGCACTCAACACACACAGCAGCCTGTTGCCGCGGCAACTGGATCAGCAATCCATGGCGCTGGGCATTCCCATCACACAATCCGGCCCGTGGAGTTTTGGCGCGGTGGTGGGGGCCGGTTATTCCGGCAACAGCCCATTTAACGAGGGACAGGCGGTCTATGGACTGGCGGACCTCACGGCCCAATACCAAATAAACAATGCGGACAGTCTGGTGTTCGGGTTGAATTACGATGGCAACCGTTCCTTTCTGCCGGACGTGCCACTTCCTACTGCGGAATATCTGCATGAAACGCGCAAACTGACATTGGGCATCGGAACCTATGAATATCTCGATTATAAGCCGCTGCCGCGTTTGGAACTTGAGCTGATGTACTCTCCCACCGATGATGGATACGCCGACATGGATTATCGGCTGCTGCGCTGGCTGCACGTTTATGGCCTGTTTTCCAGCCAATCATGGTCTTTTCATGTCAACTATTACAACAGCGACCAGCGCCTGTTTTTTACCATGTGCCGCGTGGAAGCCGGCGTGCGACTGATAACCTGCCCTAATTTTGCAATGAAATTGGGTGGCGGTTATGCCTTTAATCAGGCCTTCAGCCAGGGTTACCAATCCATTAACGAAAGTCCCGTGGGGCAGATCGCCAACGCCGCGTATATTTCCCTGGCGGCAAAATTCAAGTTTTAATTCCAGCCGCTTTTATCGTACCTGGCGTCATTTTATTTTACCTGTGATTCTCTTGACTCGCCTGCCAGAGCATAATAGCATTCATTGTGCTGCGGGAAGTGATAACGAAGTTGCGCAAAGCTGCGCGTTGGCTGTTCCAGGCCATTTCGATTTTAGACTTTTCGGGTTGGTATTTTTCGGCTGGCCGGTCAGTCATAATGAATGCTGCCAAGGGAGAAATGCTTGACTAACACGCCTCGGCTACGTTGACGAGCGACGCAGAACCGGGGTTGCCCGTCCACTGCATGGGCCATTTTTCGAGGGCTTGCCATGAACAAGATAACCCTTCGGCCAGAGCCACCAGGGAATCCGCTTGCGTTATCGCCCTTATTTTCCCGATCAACACGCTGGATCGGCATTATAGTTGTGATAGCCGCCTTGCTGGTGCTTGCCGGATGGCAACTCCACCATTCACTTCTGTTTACCTTCATCCCTGGCGGCGTTCCCATGAATCCGCTGACCGCAATGGTTCTATTAGCGCTCGGTCTTGGGGTGCTTATTTACAACGGCTTGCCCGGCACGCGATCCATACTTTGGCTGGTGAGCCTTTTGGCCTTTATGGTTTTTTCCGCGGCCCTGATTCGCCTGATCGATTATGTTGTTATTCTGCCATGGCATCCCGACACATGGCTTTTCACCTCTGAACTTAAGACGGTGGCTTTTGCCCCAAACCGCATGGCTCCGGAAACAGCGTTTGCCAGTGTTTTGGCGGGCCTGGCATTGGGGGTATTGCCTTTGCGAGCCTCCCGCGTGGCGCAAATTCTCGCTATCGGCGTGTTTTTCACCGCAATTTTCAGCCTCCACAGGTATCTGTTGATTATCGGGTGGTCGCAATATCGCGGGATTCATATCCCCATGGCTCTGCTAACCGCGTTGAGCTATCTGCTTATCAGTATCGCAATCTGTTTGTTCACTGATGGTGTGGGTCTCATGCGCGTTTTACGCAGCTCACTACCCGGTGGCATTCTGTTACGGCGGATTCTGCCGGCAATTGTTATGGTTCCGATGGCTCTGGGGTGGTTGCGCGGATTGCTTGAATTTCATTACCATGTGATTAAAGAACAAACATCTGAGGCACTTTTTATCACCCTGCTGATGGTAATTCTCGTCGTCGCCTCCTATTTTGTCGCTCTGCGTATGAACCGTATTGCCGAGGCCCGCCAGAGTGCGCTGGATCGCGCGCAGGCGTCGCAGCGTGAT
>JAJYPG010000442.1 GCA_021795535.1 Planctomycetota bacterium | reverse complement strand
ACGGGCGCTTTCCAATGAACGTTATGAAGAGGCCGCTTCTTTGCGCGACCAACTCATGGCCATGCATGCAACGGAAGCGGTCGGATCCCTCAATGCCGGAGAACTGGTGGAAACCAGAGAGTTAAAGAGCGATTCGATGCGCAAATCGCAATCAGCCGCGCCCTTGCCACGGCCCGAGCGTCATCCAGAAAACGATTCTCCCGATACCGACTCGCATTCCGCAGTTTGAGCATACAAAAATACCGATATTCCCCATCCCACCCGCGTCCCAAGTGAC
Source organism: Planctomycetota bacterium (assembly GCA_021795535.1). Next base: position 2,309 of record JAJYPG010000442.1, on the reverse strand, counting down.
GGGAGTCATGTCGCATGTCCACGCATAAATCCACGTTCCACCAAAGGGCATCCGTCGGTGCATGTCAGCCCGGCATATTTATGTGTCGGCCCCATATCAAGTCCCGCCTTCCACCATACCCGGGGTGTCAGTGGGCGGGCAAAACCGGCCAGTCGTGGGCGGGTTAAAACCGGCCATTAACAGCGGGTCTTTTGGATCCTTTAAACTCCTTGCTTTTCGGTTTTGAAAAGCAAGGAGTTTACGGATGTCCAACGAACTGGGAATGGCAATGCAACAGGCAATATTCGCATTAAAGGCACGCTGCTGGTCGCATCGGCGGATCGCACGTGAAATGGGAATTCACCGTGAGACCGTGGGTCGGTATTTGTCGCTGGCGGCAAAACCGACTATCAACCCGCCCGCAGAGTCAGGGCTGTGCCTTGAGTTTTTCGCGGATGAATTCCGCGCGTGCCGCCTTGCGGCCATCACCTTCAATGGTCTTGCCCAGCATACGCTGTAAATGGGCGGGCTGGGTGTGCAAAAACAGCATATTGACCATGTTCATGTCCAGGCCCGCAACTCGTTTCATCGCCACTCCCAAACGCAAATGAGACAAAAAATACATGGTTTCTTCGGTTGATATAAGCCGCGCATTGCGTAAAACACCAATCGCCCGGCCAATTTTGTCATCCAATGACAGTGGACGCTCCTGCTCCAGAATTGCGCGGGCATTCATTTCCGCGGTAATGAGCCGGGGAATTATCTCGTCGCTGAATTCTCCGAGTATTTCCTCCTCCGAACGTCCAAGCGTGGTTTGATTGCTGATCTGGTAAAAATCGCCAACCGCATCGGTCCCTTCCCCAAAAAGGCCGCGAATGGCCAGATGCATGTCCTTGGCGGCACGAAACACTTTTTCAATATCGCCGGTAAGTTTCAACGCCGGCAGATGCATCATCACCGAAACACGCAGTCCAGTGCCCACGTTCGTGGGGCAGGCGGTTAGAAAGCCAAATTTGTCGCTGTAGGCGAATTCAAGCTGCTGCTGAAGCGCAGTATCCAAAGTATCAGCCACGCGCCAGCATTCCCGTAATTGCACGCCGGATCGCAGCACCTGAAGACGCAGGTGATCCTCCTCGTTAATCATCACACTCAAGCCCTCATCATTACTGACCGCCACGCCACGGCTGCCTTCTCCACAGGCATGCTGCTTGCTTATCAGATGACGCTCCACCAGAATCTGTCTTTCCAGATCATCGGCTTTTTCAATGTCCATATAGGACAGATGCCAATCGTTGGGAAGGGCCATAACGCGCTGTCGGCAGGTCTGATGCAGTTCATTTCTCTGTGCCCGATTGGCTTTACTCATGAAAGGAAAGGTGGCTACATTCCGCGCCAACCGAACACGCGAACTGATGACAATTTCCGCGCGCGGTCCGCTGGCCGAAAGCCATTCACCATTTCCCGATGTTAAATTACTTATGTTCATGCGATTCCGATCTGTTTCAGCAAAGGCCAAAACCTGGTTTTGGCCGTTATTTTTTTTCTTCGCTCCGCTGCACAATATTCCATGAAGTGGCGTTCTCCATGGATTTTATCTCATCACGAATTATGGCGGCTTCCTCGTATGATTCTTTTTCCACAGCCCTGGTCAATTTCTGACGCAACTTGTTGAGTCTGCTCTGGCGAAGTTTAATTGCAGCCTCAGAATTTGGCGCAATGGGGCGAGGAGTTTTTCCGGTGTGATGGGTTGCCCCCTGCTGGGCGCTTTCAATAACGCCCATTAACTGGCGGGAAAAAATGTCGTAATCTCCAGGGCAACCAAGCAGGCCTGTATCCTTGAATTCCTTCCAGGTCATGGCACAATTAGGGCATTGCACCGCTTCCCCCTGGGCGGTCTGGCTCTGGCCCTCTATCAGTGTGGCCAGCATATCCGTGACCGAAATATGGGATTTTTGCATATAACCGGCTTCAATGGCACAATGTTCACAAAGATGAAGTGCTGATACTTCACCGACTTTATTTTTTTCCGTCAGATGAATCGTCGCCGCTTTATTACACCGGTCGCATTTCATCACATCACCAAGTATCCACAATTTGTTAACAATCCTCGGTGACGCCAATCGTGGCGTCATTACCAACATCCCGCCGCATTGATATTAGGCCCCCTTTAGCCTTGTTTCAACCCAGACGCCCCGGCGGACGACGCTATCATGGGTTGCCGGACCGCCCCGCGCGGTGAAGCCGCAACCAAAAGGTCACACGGAGAGGCGGAGTCCGCGGAGGCAACGGAATGGGACCACGGATTATTGAGGATTTGTGTCGGAAAACGC
>JAJYPG010000441.1 GCA_021795535.1 Planctomycetota bacterium | reverse complement strand
TCAAGCAGCTCTGGCTTGAACAGCAGGATACCCGGGGGAAATATGTCCCCATGGGAAAACTTGCCGCCCTGGTGGGTGTAACCGCCGGAACAGCCACAACCATGGTCAAGGCGATCGCCGATTCAGGTTTGGCGAAATACGCGCCGCGGGCGGGCGTGCGGCTGACCAGAGCCGGCGAGCAACTGGCGCTGCACGTTTTGCGACGCCACCGGCTGCTGGAATTGTTTCTGGTGGAGATTCTGGGCATTGACTGGTCGGATGCCCATGCCGAGGCCGAGGAACTCGAGCATGTGATTTCCGAAACGGTTCTGGCCCGCATTGATTTGTTACTGGGGCATCCTTCAGTTGATCCGCATGGCGATCCGATTCCTTCGTCCGCCGGAAAATTAGAGGCTCCGAAGTTATGCAGTCTGGCGGAATTGCACACCGGCAACACGACGATAATCGCGCGCATTGTGGATCAGAGTTCGGAGTTTTTGCGATTCGCCCAATCCAGCGGACTGGTGCCCAAAGCGCAGGTTGTCATTGAGCACACCAATCCACAGGCCGGGGCCATTTCCGCAAGGCCAGACGGAAAAGAACCGGTGATGCTATCCATGGTGGCGGCGGCAAAATTTCTGGTGCGTCCGTGCGCGGCGACCAGAGGCAAACGGCGGAATAAGTAACAGCTTTATGGAAACATCGACGCGCCGATATTAGCCCGGCGACGCACTGATTGCCCTGCGATTACGGTGAGGTTTTCAGGCGTTATTTCTGCGTGATAGATGGCCGATACAGGCTGGTGCTGAACGCCTTTTTATATTCTGTCCAGGTGGAATCTTCGGTTGGCGCGGCGACGGCATCCAGCGCCATTTGCGTCTTGGCATCGAGATTATCAATGAGATTGACGAGAATGGCTTCAGGGGTTTTGGGCAGAACAGCGGCACCAAACTCCGGCAGACCATGATGCGAGAGAATAATATGCTCCAGTACCATCAGCAGGTCCTGCCGAAAGGGTCGTCCCTGCTTTTCTGAAATGGCCGCCGCCCGCTGATTAATCCAAAGTGTTCCCAGGGCAATGTGCCCGACGAGTTTACCCATATCGGTGTAATCAAACATAAACTCGTAGGACAGTTCCGCGGTTTTACCAATATCATGGAGAAACAATCCGGCAAAAATCAGATCCTGATCAATTTCCGGATAACGCGGGCAGATCACCACCGAGAGTTCCAGCAGGCTTAGCGTATGTTCCAGCAGACCACCGAGCCACGCGTGGTGCATGGATTGGGCCGCCGGGGCAAGGCTGAAGCGTGTCATGAATTCTTTATCATCGAGGAACGAATTTACCAGCGCTACAAGATCTTTGTCTTGAATACCGGATAATATCTCCCGTAGTCTGGCCACCATGGTGGGGATATTTTTCTGGGTTTTTTTTATGAAGTGACCGAGTTCCAGCTTATTGGTATCGGTAATCGGCGAAATGTTTTCAGCCACAAGTTGAAGGTGGCCTTGATAATTTTCCACCCGTCCACGAACGTGAACAAAACCTTTAGCCGGGAGCTTTTCATACACGTCTTTGGAAATATTCCACATGCGACAATGCACTTCGCCGGTGGCGTCGGCACAGGTAGCTTTGAGGTACAACTTGTTGCTGACAGTATTACCCATTTGTTTGCCGGAGATCAGAAACGGCTGATCAATGACATCCCCCTCACGCATTTGTGCTACACCGATTCTGGCCATGTTATTTTCAACTCCTGCGGAATAATTCCTTCAACACAAATAAGAAGGTAAGCGATTTAGGGTTCATAGACAACTCGGCGCAGGCGCGAAACTTAAAATACGACTTGCCTTTCGCAAAATGCAATGCTAGAAATGAAGTGGGTTGAAGGAATGACGCGCTGCGGCCTGGCGTTGCGGGCCGCTCATTTATTCTGGAGACCTTACCATGGTATTTCGTAAGATGGGTATTACCGCCGCGTTGGCATTGTCAATGGTTCTGCTGGCTCTCAATGGCTGCTCTCATTTGCCATATCAGAGCGCCGCAAACATCAGCGGTCATTCAATAAGCGTGCAAAAAAACACATTGAAAGTTGCCGGGCGCGTTGATAAAACCATGGCTGTGTTGGACGCGTTAATTAACAAACCATCGGGATCACTTGGATCCGATTATAAGACCTTCAGCGCCAAATTAGGCTCACTGAAAAGTGGTTACTCCGACCTGAAAGACGCCATAAGCAATGTCAGCAGTGGTCAGAGTAAATACATGGCCGCATGGGAAAAGCAGATACAGAGCATCAGCAGCCCGGATATTCAAGCTGTGGCAAAATCCAATTACAAAAGCGCGCAGAGGGACTTCTCGTGCTTTACCAGTCGCGCCAAAACAACCGAAACTTCGGGCGGCAGGTTCATTACTTACCTGGATAACATGAAGAAGTATCTTTCCAATGATTTAAGCAGCACCGGTATACAGGGCGCATCGGGGTTGCTTGGAAAGGCAAAATCGCGGGCGGCGACATTCAAGCATGATTTAGGTAAGCTCGGCGACGATGCCAGCCGTCTTTCCAGTGATCTCAAGCCGGCAGCAGGATCCGCCAAATAAGGCGGAT
>JAJYPG010000440.1 GCA_021795535.1 Planctomycetota bacterium | reverse complement strand
CCGACGGCTGCGCGTCTCGACGCCCGCGCGACAGCTGGCGCAACCGAAGTGGCAAGCGAAGCGGTGGCGGGTGCAGAGGTGGCGGGTGCAGCGGGAGGCGCAGCCGCTCGAGACGTCGAGGCGCCAGGCGCGAGGCCCTGGGCGTCCGGGCGCCGGACCCGCCGCGCGAGCACGTCGAGGAACGGACCGGCCACCCCCCCGCCGATGATCAGCACATCGGTATGGATTTGCGGCAAACGCTTGGTTTTAAAGGGCAGCAGATATCGGCGATTCATTAAAAAGACTCCTCACGATTGCGACAACCGCAACGCATTTATTATACGAGGATCGCAACTTTTTTTCCGGCCATGCGGCCAGCGACCAACTTTTAGCGGTCCGCGACACGTTCGACACGGCTGTCTTATGGCGAAAAAGCGGGCACAAAGAGTGGTGACAAAAGTCTAAGTGCCAAGTTGGGGTTTTGGTTTATTGTATAACCATGGGCGGGTGATAAATACCATTTTATTCACCATCGTCCAGTCTGATACGCTCAAGGTTCAGTTCCAAGGGCCATGGGCCATAACGCTGTGACCGCTTTTTCTTGACACCCCCGATGGATGTAGGACAGGCCATCCGCCGGGTGCTTTTTTCCGCACTAGCCCGCGTTAAGAACCCACATGCGAAAGCTGTGGGATGCTGGCAAACAATCAGAAAACAGTGCGTCAATGCACCGGCGGAGGATCAGACGCAATGATGATCTTGCAAAGCATGTGTTATCTCACGTGCCTTTTTAAATTTTGACCGGACTTGAAAAAAGAGCCACACCTGCGCGGTGGTATTTACGCGCAGCGAAAGATGCTGTACGATTCCGAGTCTCAAATCATGGTTCGCCGCTGAGCGAACGATGCAGGAGTGACGTGATGAGCCGATGGGCGGCAATATTGTTGTTGGTGGTCGTTTCAATTTCAGCGGCTTCGCGCGCCGGGGCGGCAACAGTGCAGCTGCAAACGGTATCCGCGGCCACACTATCGGCGCGCGGTAATCGTTGGAATGCCGCGATTGCGGGGTTGAGCAATTCAACGTATCAGGCCGTTCGCGCGGATTTATTTGTGCGCCTGGATCGGATGTCCAATATTGAATTTGTGGAGCCCATCTGGCTGCCTGCTCGCAGTGAGGAAGTTATTTCTCTTCCGGTATTCTGCCCATTTCCGCGGCCCGGCAAGAAAGTCACAGATTACACTGCTTGGCTGGCGGGTGCTTCGGGGCATATTATTGCCCGGAACAACGGGGGCATGTTTACTCCCGCAGCCCGCTACGCCACCATGGCCGTGACGGACGATAATGACCAGGCTACCGCTGATCTTGCGGTACAGATGCGCAAGCAAGAGGGCCTTTCGTCGGTTATTGCGTACACCAATGCTTCACACATGCCGTATGTACCCTCTGAATATGATGGCGTGTACGGGATTTTCGCCGCACGCCGACACATGAATCTTGCCGCCCCCCAAATCAATGCCATGCGCCGGTGGCTGGTCTCCGGTGGTCAACTCTGGATTCAGGCCGAGAGGGTCAGTGACAGCTTTGGCCGAGCTTTATTAGGCTCGGATTGGACTATTACCAAGGTGGGACAAACCCGCACCGCGACGCTGCGATTTTCCGGGCCGGGCACTAAAAATTCGGTCCTGCATTTGAAAAAAGCCATTCATGCCGTATATCTGCTGGCTCCAGGATATGAGACGCTGGAAAAAATGAACGCTTGGACCGTGGTATTAATGCGTCATATCGGTCTGGGCCGGGTGTATATTTGCGCGGTTAATGGGCGCGGGATGCTCAACAAAACACAAAAAGGCGGAGCCGTGCTCTGGCCGATTGTCCGAAATTTCTATGCCGCCAGCGGGTTTCATACGCCAATATCCGTGCTTAAGCACAGTGCCACATCACAAATCGGGTACCGAATTTCCGGGCGAATGATTATCGGCGTGGTTCTGGTGGGGATGACGATTATACTTCTACTGGCTGGCTTTGTGTTGGGGCGCAAAGACAAACTTGAAAGTCTGGCACCAGTTGCGATTGCTTTGGCGATGGTGGCTGGCATTATTCTTATTGTCAATGGAAAATTGAATCGCGGGCGCGTGAAGCTTACACTTTCATCGTATCAAATTGCGTCCGCCTCCCCGAGTCAGCATTTGCTGGCGATAAGCGGTTTTGCATCGATTTTTTCACCCAATGCGCGGGCGGCAGAGTTGACAACGTCGTCCGCGTTTCAACTGAATCCCACAACCAGTTTCGCCAAACAGTCCAATGCCAGCGTAGTAGCACAACCGGACCAGAAATTCCAATGGCAGAATCTTCATTTGCCGTCCGCTGCCACCATTGACATTCCTTTCACCAGCACGCATAAAGACAAGCTTATCAAACCGATCATCGGGATGTTTGGTCCGGCGGGATTGCAGGTTTCCGGGCAGGAATCATTGCTGGCTCATTTACAGGATGCGGCCATTGCGGCACCGCGCGGTGCGTTGGCTTTGGCCCGTGCCGGTGCCGGAAAGCTCCTGGCCGGCACTGCCCAGATTTTGCCCTCCGGACAATTTATTCAATCCTCCTTCTTAACCC
>JAJYPG010000439.1 GCA_021795535.1 Planctomycetota bacterium | reverse complement strand
GGCCGCTGCACGAACGCCGGGGCGGGAAAATCAGCCGATCAGCCCCGCTGAAAACGGGTACCTGCACTGTGGTCCGCATGGGGCGGGACATTTTGTAAAAATGGTGCACAACGGCATCGAATACGGCATTATGGCGGCGTATGCGGAGGGGCTTAATATCCTCAAGCACGCCAACGCCGGTAAAGACAAACAACAGATGGATGCTGAAACCACACCCTTAAGCAATCCGGAATATTATCAGTATGATCTGAATTTACCCGACGTGGCGGAAGTGTGGCGGCGCGGATCGGTCATTGGTTCCTGGCTGCTGGATTTAACGGCCATCGCATTGGCCAAAGATCCATCCATGACAAAATTCGCCGGCCGTGTTTCTGATTCCGGTGAGGGGCGTTGGACTATTACTGCGGCGATTGATGAATCTGTTCCGGCTCCGGTGCTAAGTGCGGCGCTTTATGAGCGGTTCAGTTCACGCGGGGAGGCGGAATTTGCGGATCGGTTATTATCAGCCATGCGGTTTGAATTCGGGGGGCATCTGGAAGAGGGGACGTGACCGAGGGCTTGGTCATGTCGGCGATGCGGCATATTATTTTGTCTGATAAGAAATGTTTCCCTGGAATTGGCGCGGTGATAGAATAAGCAGATGGGGTTGAATGATGTCATAGCCGATCTTCATTCAAACCGCCGGTCCGGCTGCAAAAACTCGGCCCTTTGTAAAGGTGAAAATATGAATGCTGAAAAAATATCATCGCCCACAGGGCTGCTTCATAATATGGGGCAAAGCTTATGGTTGGACAACATCACAAGAAAACTGCTTACCAGCGGCACGCTCAAGCGGTACATCACGGAACTGTCGGTTACGGGGCTAACCAGCAATCCGACAATTTTTGATCACGCCATCAGTAAATCCGACTTTTATGATACGGCCATCCGTACTCTGCATGATGCCGGCGCCACATCGCCGGAAGCGATTTTCTTCAGTTTAGCCATTGAAGATTTACAACATGCGGCGGATTTATTTCGACCGGTTTATGATCAGACACTGGGTGTGGATGGTTTTGTGTCCCTTGAAGTATCGCCGCTGCTGGCCTACGACACCGCCCAGACGCTGGCGGCCGCCAAGGAACTTTTCAGCCGAGCCAGGCGTCCCAATTTATTTATAAAAATTCCCGGCACCAACGAAGGCCTTCCGGCCATTGAAGAAGCGATTTTCAGCGGGATACCAGTGAATGTCACGTTGCTGTTTTCACCGCAACAATACGTGGCCGCCGCACGGGCTTACACGCGCGGAATTCAGCGGCGCATCGCTGCCAAGCTTGATCCGCGTGTAGCTTCCGTAGCGTCGGTGTTTATAAGTCGCTGGGACAAAGCCATCATGGGCAACGGGCCTGAATCGCTGCGCAATAAACTCGGTGTCGCGGTAGGATATAAAATCTACAAAGCATATCGGGACCTGCTTGGCGATGAATCCTGGAAAAAGCTGATCGCCGACGGCGCCATGCCGCAACGACTGCTCTGGGCCAGCACGGGAACCAAGGATCCATCCGCGCCCGATACGTTTTACATCACCGCTCTGGCCGCGCCGGATACGGTTAATACCATGCCCGAAGAAACGCTTCTGGCGTTTGCCAATCACGGCAAGCTCGGATCGCCCATGACCACGGATGTCACCGACGCCGATAAGATTCACCAGCAGGCGGCCCAAGCGGGCTTTACGGTTGACAAGCTCGGGGCACAGCTTCAGAAGGAAGGGGCTGAATCATTTGTTAAATCGTGGAATGATCTGCTGACGGTGGTGGGTCGCAAGAGTTCCGCACTTGCCGCAGCGTCTTGAATTTCATCATGCAAGCTTTTTAGGAGTGACCAATGTCCGCATCCAGCGCCCCGGCCGTTGAAACTAAAATGACGATCCCTCTGACCAGCCGACCGGCATTTCAATCGCTTACGAAGCATGTTGAAGCCGCCAGTGTGCTGCATCTTCGTGATCTGTTTGCGGCGGATCCCGGCCGTGCGGAAAAATTCAGCGTGGAAGCGGCAGGATTATTTCTGGACTATTCAAAAAATCGAATTACCGACGAGACTCTCACACTGTTGCTGGATCTGGCGCGGCAATCCGGTGTGCAGGAACATATCGCGGCGATGTTTGCCGGCGAGAAAATCAACATCACGGAGAATCGTTCGGTGCTGCATGTGGCCCTGCGCTCGGCGCGCACAGATAGTTATGTTTCCGATGGACATAATGTTGTACCGGAGGTGCATGAGGTATTGAACCGCATGGCGGCATTCGCCAGCCGGGTGCGGTCCGGAGAATGGAAGGGGTTTACCGGAAAGCCCATACGCAACGTTATCAACATCGGCATCGGCGGATCGGATTTAGGCCCGGTGATGGCCTATGAGGCGTTGCGGCATTATTCGCGGCGGGAAATGACCTTCCGTTTTGTCTCCAACATCGACGGGACGGATTTTGCCGAGGCCACGCATGATCTGTCACCTGATGAAACGCTGTTTATTATTTCATCTAAAACCTTCACCACACTTGAAACCATGACCAACGCCCATACCGCCCGGAATTGGCTGCTCGCGGCAGCCAAAGACCCGTCGC
>JAJYPG010000438.1 GCA_021795535.1 Planctomycetota bacterium | reverse complement strand
CCGGTTCAATTCCACCCATGGCTTCCACGACAATCTGAATTTCCGGATCATTGAGAATATCATCCGGATTGGTTGTAAATAGATTCTCCGGAATCTTGTGGGTCCGGGTTTTGGCCGCATCCCGAATTAAAATCCGCTTCAGAGCCAGAGACTGTCCGGATCGCTTCGCCAGCAGCGCTTTCTCGGTCAGCAGCATGTCCGCCACCGTCGCTCCGACAGTTCCGCATCCCAGCAATCCAATATGTGTTGTCATAACCACTCCAAGTACTCATACGGCGAATTAAGATACGGCAACCGGCGGCGGCCTGCCAGCACATCGCTAAATTTATCTTGTAAAGGAAGGTTCCACGCCGCACGCCGGCGGCACGGCATAAGTAAGCGGAGCACTGACAAATCCGCTTGACTGTGGGATAATCCAGTTTATATGGATGCGGAGCAGTATTTCCGGGGCGGCGATCCGCTTCGGGTGCCAGGCTCGCGTGGTGTTGGTAAGCAGGAAGAATAGGGCGGCGCAGATTTCGTGAGTACGCAAGGCAGCACCAGATCAACCGAACAGCAGATTCATGCCGCGCTTGATTCCGCTTACCGCAATAAAACTCCTCTGGGGACACTTTGGAGTCTGTTTCAGAATTATCGTCCACGGATGCTTCTGGTCGTCACCGTGTTCGCCATCAAACAATCTCCGGTCTGGGCGTTACCCATTGTCACGGGTAACATCATTACCGCCATTACCCGAATTGACTTTAACCGTCATGGCGGCCACGCGTACGCAACCGGGCCGCTGATTCGGTTCATGGTCATCAATGCCGCGGTCATGTTTGTGCTGATCGCGCAAAATATTCCCATGCACACGCTGTACGCCAAGCTGCTGTCATCCGTGGTGCGGCAGGTGCAACTGGTGTTGCGATCAGCGCTGGTGGTGCGTTTGCAGCAACTGTCCATGAGTTTTCACGACAACATGCTGGCCGGGCGGCTGCAAAGCAAAGTGTTGCGCGACGTGGAGGCGGTCCAGCAATTGTCCAGCCTGCTGATCGATACATTGCTTTCCGGTGCGCTTGTTCTGGTAGCGGCGTTTGTCGTGACGATCACGCGAAGCCCCACGACGCTGCTGTTTTTTCTCATTACCGTTCCGGCGGCGGTGGGTTTAACGCGCCTGTTCGGCGGGGCCATGCGCCAACGCAACGAGGCTTTCCGCATAGAGCTGGAAAAAATGTCCGGCGAAGTTTCAGAAATGATTGAGATGATCCCCGTGGCACGCGCCCATGCGGTCGAACAGTCCGAGGTGGATCGGGTGAATCGGCGGCTGGTGCGCATTCGGCGCGTTGGGCAGGAACTCGATACCACCAGCAATCTCTTTGGCTCATCAGGATGGGCGACATTCCAATTTTTTCAGATGTTGTGCCTGGTATTTAATGTCTGGCAATGCTACCACGGATGGATAACGGTGGGCGATGTGGTGATGTATCAGGGCTTTTTCGCCATGGTTGTCGGATCAGTACAATCCATGGTGGCCACGATTCCCCAATTGGCCATCGGCATTGAATCCATAAGGTCCATCGGCGAGGTGCTGGAATCTCCGGATATTGAACGCAATGACGGCAAGTTGACCATTTCTTCCGTGCGCGGACACATCGAATTTCAATGCGTCTGTTATCAATATCCCGGTACCGATCGACAGGCCGTGGAAAATGTTTCACTGGATGTGGCAGGGGGGGAAACCATTGCGGTGGTTGGACAATCCGGCTCCGGCAAATCGACGTTGATGAATCTGATAATCGGGTTCCGCAGACCCACGGCGGGCAGAATTCTTGTGGACGGCATTGACATGGAGGCTATCAATCTGCAAACCTTGCGCCGTTTTCTGGCGGTTGTGCCGCAGCAGGTGGTGCTCTTCAGCGGCACGGTACGGGAAAATATTGCCTACGGGCTGGAACATGTCAGTCAAGAGCAGTTAAATAGCGTTTTGGAAATGGCGAACTGCACGGAGTTTATCCGGGAAATGCCCAAGGGTATTGATACGCCGCTGGGTAACCGCGGCGGCAAACTTTCCGGTGGTCAGCGGCAGAGAATCGCGATTGCCAGAGCGATGCTGCGTGACCCGCACATAATTATTCTCGATGAGGCGACCAGCGCCCTGGATTTGGCATCAGAACATCTGGTTCAGCAGGCAATTTCGCGGTTGATTAAAGGGCGTACTACTTTTATCGTCGCTCATCGGTTGTCCACCATCCGCAATGCGCATCGCGTGGCGGTTATGGATCACGGCCGCCTGGCGGAAGTTGGAGCTTACGCCGATCTGCTGGCTCAGCCTGATTCGGCTTTCGCACGTCTGCATGCCCTGCAGGTTTAGTGCCCCGTCAATCCTAATTCGTAGGCTGACAGAGCACTTAAAGGTTGTTGCCTTATGCCGGGGGCCTTATGATCGTGATTCCCAGTGCGGCTTGCAGGATATTTTCGATGCATGTTATCAAGTCGCAGTTAATTGCCTGGGTCAAAATTCGGAGAATGTATTATGATTGCGTGGATTGCTCTGATTGTTGCGGGAATCTTTGAAGTTATCTGGGCTATTGGATTGAAATATTCCCATGGCCTTACCGAGATTG
>JAJYPG010000437.1 GCA_021795535.1 Planctomycetota bacterium | reverse complement strand
GTTCTTTAAGGATGACTGTTTTGTATGGCGGGATGACGTTTTCAGTCAATTCCCGCTATTGCTTGATGCCGCTCCCGATGAGGATGAACTGACCAAAATTCTTCATCTGGTTGGCGACAAGGCGCGGCTGGCCAAACGGGTGGAAGTTTCGTTCGCGACCATTGCGCCGGCTCCGGCAGAGTTCTGGACCCGCCATGCCGACCGCGACCTGCAGGTACCCATTGGCCGTTGCGGAGCAACGCGTTTGCAGACTTTTGCGCTTGGCCGCGGTGTGGCACAACATGCACTGGTAACAGGTAAAACCGGGTCGGGAAAATCCACTTTGCTTCATGCGTTGATCAGCAATCTGGCGATGTGGTATGCACCGGCGGAACTGGAGCTTTATCTCATCGACTTTAAGAAAGGCGTGGAATTTAAGACTTATGCCGCACACCAGCTGCCCCATGCCCGCGCCATTGGCGTGGAGAGTGATCGGGAATTCGGCCTTAGTGTGCTGCAGCGCATTGATGCGGAAATGAGCCGACGCGGCGATATGTTCCGCACCGCGGGTGTGCAGGATTTGGGCAGCTATCGTGAGGCGACCGGCAAGTCGATGCCGCGGACACTGCTGATTATTGATGAATTCCAGGAATTTTTCAGCGAAGATGACAAACTGGCACAGGATGCGGCATTGCTGCTGGATCGTTTGGTGCGACAGGGTCGCGCCTTTGGCGTGCATGTAGTGCTGGGTTCGCAGACCATTGCCGGATCCTCGGGCTTGTCGCGCAGCACCATTGGGCAGATTGCCGTGCGCATCGCTCTGCAAACCACTGAAGCGGATTCACAGGCGGTTTTAGCGGATGGCAATTCCGCGGCGCGGCTGCTTACCCGTCCCGGCGAGGCCATTTACAACGATGCCGGCGGCCTGGTGGAAGGCAACAGTCCTTTTCAAGTGGCGTGGCTTTCCGATGGCCAGCGCGATGGTTACCTGGAATCGGTCAGCGAAAAGGAACGTCAGGCCGCCATTCATGCCGATGCGGCTATTGTATTTGAAGGCAATTCCCCGGCGGACATTCGCAAGAATCCGTTGCTGCAGGCCGCCCTTAACAGCCCGCAGGCTGTTGCGGTCCCACGCTTCTGGCTTGGCGAGCCGGTGGCCATTAAAGATCCCACCACGGTCATTTTTCGTCGCCAGAGCGGAGGCAACCTTCTGCTGATCGGACAGGCCGAGGAGCAGGCGCTGGCTATTATGGCCGCTGCGCTGGTGGCGTTGTCCGCCCAGCAGGGGGCGCAGACCATGTTTTATGTTCTGGATGGCAGCGCGGCGGATTCGCCGTCGTTTGGCGTTTTGGGATCGGTGGCGGACAGAACTTCCCATCCGCACCAGAATGTTGAATACCGCAATGTGACGGAAACCATCAATCAATTGGCGACGGAACTCAAACGCCGGCAAAATGACGCCGCGGCACAGCCTCCGGGCATTTTTGTTTTTATTCTGGGGTTGCAGCGGTTTCGGGTTTTGCGGAAATCGGAGGAGAGTTTCGGATTTTCCAGCGGGGAAGAGAATGCCCCACCTGATCCGGGAAAACAATTCGCCGAACTGCTTACCGAAGGACCGGCTCTTGGTATTCATGTTCTGACATGGGTAGATACAATGGTTTCCATGGAGCGGGCCATGAATCGCAATTTAATGCGCGAATTTGACAACAGAATTCTGTTTCAGATGAGTGCGGCGGACAGCAGTAACCTGATAGATTCGCCCGCGGCCAACCGCCTTGGTGCGTGCCGGGCGCTGGCCTACAGCGAAGAGCAGGGAACTTTGGAAAAGTTCCGTCCCTATGCCATGCCGGACGAAACGTTTCTGGAGGAAGCCTGTGCGAAACTCGCCACCAGGTCGGAACCGGAAAAGGAAACAAATTAAAATTGAATTGGTTTTCAAGTTCCCCCGCTTCGGTGTGGCAAATAAACAATGCCGGGAGTAACGGAAAGAACGTCAGGATGCCCCCGTCCTCATCCGGCAAGTTGCCACTTTTATGTTCAGTTTTTGCATTCAGGATTAACTTCCGCGGGTAGGACGAGCGGAAAAATTTAAATTTGAGCTTGCGATCCTATTTGTTCCGGTCAGTCATGGTGGCGTGACGGGAATGGATTTGTTGGCCGGGTGGCGGCCATGAGCCGTGGTGGCGGCTGGTTCCGAAATTGTTGAGGATGTCGCGGAGGGCGATACCGCTCTTCGCTGAAATTTGCACAAGATGTGTCTTGGACCATCAATCAGGCTGATGCCACGGGGCAATCGGTAATGGATGCGGCGCGAAACAAAATGGGAGCCTGGCTGCCAGGTGGGCAGGATGTGCAGGACGGCCACCACCCGTTTTCGAGCTGGAGCGGCATTTCCCCTGATAACCTCGGTCCGCAACAGCCTGAGCTGATGGGCCGCCCCACTGACGGTCACATTTAATGTTGTCGGCTGCGTTTCAATGGTGTAACGGTTGAGCAGCCAGGGCGGTCCGCTGACCCATACGGGGACAATTCCTATGAAAAGCTTTTTTCGCGGCTGGGCAGGAATTTTGAGAGTGATAGATGCGGTGGATGGATAAACCGTTACCTGCGTATTGGGAGATCGG
>JAJYPG010000436.1 GCA_021795535.1 Planctomycetota bacterium | reverse complement strand
CGTCGGGTCAAATCGGATTGCGTCAGGTGGCGTTGGCGCTATCAAAACGCGAGTTGCGACGATGGAAACATTCACCCCGCCAAAAAAAATGGCAGACCCAATCCAACGGCGTTACAATTTTTCCAGGCCGGGGGGAAGGTGGCTGTTTTTGGCCTGAAATACTTGCCAAAAATGTGGTCGACGAACTGGCAAAAGCGGCTGCGGACAACTGCGATCCCATAGGCCTGGAAAAATTGTCACGCCAACCCAACAGACCATTTGGTTCTTTGATTCAAGCGCGTTCGGATCAGGAGAATACCGCTTAATAATGTGATACAATGTCTTGCCGACACTTCTGATTCAGAATATTGTTAAAATTAAAAGTTTATGAGAGGTGCGAAGCATCAAAGGATTTCCGAACAATGGATTCACTGACGGTATACGTGCTCACCGTGATCTTCCTTGCAACACTCATTCGGTCAATTTTGGGATTTGGCGAAGCGCTTGTGGCGGTGCCGTTGCTTGCGATGCGCATACCGATTATGGTTGCGGCCCCACTGGCGGTGCTGGTGTCAATAACAGTCGCGGGAGTGGTGGTGGTTCAGGATTGGCAAAAAATTGAACTACGCAGCGCCGCGTGGCTGATAATATCATCATTGTTTGGCATTCCGCTGGGGCTGTTCCTGTTAACGCATCTAAACAATCAGATTACGAAAATGATACTTGGTGTTGTCATTTCCGGCTTCGCTCTTTATTCGTTAACGGCAAGGACCAAATTACATCTGAAAAAAGACCATGCGATTTGGATTATTGGGTCGGGTTTCTGTGCCGGAGTTCTTGGCGGAGCTTATGGAATGAATGGACCACCTTTGGTTGTGTACGGATCACTTCGCCAATGGTCGCCGCAACATTTCCGCGCAACGTTGCAAGGCTATTTTTTTCCGTCGAGTCTGATGGTGCTGGCGGGTTATGCCGCCATGGGGCTATGTTCGCCATACGTTGCATGGTATTTCCTCATTTCATTGCCTGGGACACTTATGGCGAGCATATTAGGCCGGGCGATCAACAATCGCTTGAGCGGAAGTGTATTTTATCGATATGTTTACACAGGACTGATGGTGATCGGATGTATTCTCATACTGGAAGCTTTCCGAAGTTAGGCTGAAAGTGTCACTGGACATTGGCATTAACGATTCCGGCCAGGGATTCTTTCGCTTCGGGTGTCAGCCAGACGCGGGAAGCATCGGAATTCGCATCCAGCCAGCCAAGCTGCCGCAGATAAATCAGCGCTGTTTGCAGCCTATCAGGAGAGGAATCCAGACCAGCAGGAAAATCTGTAACGCCAACGCCACGCTGGCGGTTCGCCAGAAGAATCAAGATTTTCGCCGCCGCAAGAAGGTCCACCGCCCGTGCCAGATTATCCAGAAATCTTTTTTGCGGCCAGGCTCGCACCACCAGTTTTGGCCCCAGCAGCAATGGACGCACAAACCATTTGTCAGCGGGAATATCATTGGGTGTCCCCAACTGCATACCCATAAAGCCCGTGCCGGTGAGATCGGTTGCGGTTTGGGTGACGGATGTTATGCGTTTGCCTTCGTTATCCGTTCGGATCAACTCCGCTTCCGGCTCAATATTACTTTTTTCACGCAAGTAAAGCAGCGGCAGCAGCACCGCACAAAAAAAGAGGAAAAAGAATATCCACCAGATATGCGGCCAGCCGCGATAACCGATCGCCAGAATCGTATTGGTCAGATACAACAGGGAGCCAAGCAGCAGCGGGCCAAGCAGGGAAAGGGGAAGGCCCATACCCAGCAGAATCATGATTTCCCTGTGACGAATTTTGTGACGATGCTGAATTGCCATGATAACGGCAGGTGCCGTTGCTGGCGTTGGTTCCGATGATGCCGGGTCTACTACCATTAAGTTCTCAAGTGTAAATTCAGATGCCTGGGATGCTCAAACTCCGAGAATAAATACGGAAGAAAATTACAAACCGCTCCGCTGGAGGCGGTTGCGGCGAGCCGGCAACGGAGATCCGGCGGCGGCAACCTGCAGTCCGGTAAATCTGCACTTCAACATGTTTAATGCCCTGCAAAACAAAAATCCTTAACACAGGTAGCCATGCTAGCCTGTGGCAGAGCATCTGACAACAAAAACAAGGCTTTTTAAGCCCATAAGGCGGCGGAACCGCACGCCCACAACCACGCCGGATTCCGTTCATGCACAAAAATATCCATTTTCCTCTATTATTATCGCACAAGGCGGGACACAAAAAACCAAAAGCCGCCCTTATGAAAGGGTTACAAAGATGATGCAGAGTTCCAAGGCATTAAAAGTTATTTCCACGCCGACGGGCATTTATGCGTTGCTGACCGCGGCTCTGAAACAACCACCGCTGCTGGCGGCAATGGGAACGACGGACGATCGCGGAATGAGCCGCGTGCGAATGATGATGCTACGCGGTTTGGATGAAAAACGTCAGGCGATTATGACCTGTGCCGATGCCCGCGGAGCAAAACTCAAGCAGATTCACCGGCAGCCCAGGGGAGAGTTGTGTGTCTGGTTTCCCGCCAATCGCATACAGATTCGGTTTCTTGTGGAGTGGAAAATATTTGTGTGGCAGGAAGGTCGCAGGGA
>JAJYPG010000435.1 GCA_021795535.1 Planctomycetota bacterium | reverse complement strand
GAAAAACCGCTATGGAAGCGGGCCAGACGGGCGATGAGTTCCTGAATGATAACGGTCTTTCCGACGCCCGCACCGCCAAAGAGGCCGGTTTTGCCGCCACGCACATACGGAGCCAACAGATCGATAACTTTAATTCCAGTCTCGAAAATTTTAGTCTTTGGTTCCAGATCCTTGAATTCCGGGGGTGGCTGGTGAATAGCGCGAAACGCTTTGGCATTTACCGGGCCTTTTTTGTCAATCGGTTCGCCTAGCAGGTTAAAAACACGGCCAAGCGTTTCCATGCCCACGGGCACGGTAACGGCGCTGCCGGTATCAACCACCGTCATGCCGCGGACCAGGCCATCGGTGGAACCCAGGGCGACAGCGCGGACGCGGCCCCCGCCAAGATGCTGCTGCACTTCGCCGGTTAGATGGACTTCCACACCGCCATTTTGAGCGCTGTGGTCAACGCGAATGGCGTTGTAGATACCGGGAAGAGCGTGTTCGGGGAATTCGGCATCAAAGGTTGACCCGATCACCTGGGAAATTACACCTGTTGTGGACATAACGGACTCCAATTCTTATTTTTCCGCCGGGCGGGCGGTTCCGGTTGCAAACTTAATTCAAGGCCTCCACGCCGCCCATAAGTTCTGACAATTCACTGGTAATTTGCGATTGCCGCGCACGATTGTATTCTCGGGTCAGCAGTCGGGTCATGGATTCAGCATTTTCGGTGGCCGCGGACATGGCCACCATACGGGCAATCTGTTCGGAAACGGCGGCATCAACAAATGCCTGAAAAATGGATACCTGCAAAAGCGTCGGCACCAGATCCGCAAGCAGTTCCCCCGGTTCCGGGGCAAAATCAGGCGAAGCCTTGATCACGGGCGGTTTTCCCGTGTCGGCCACGTCCGCCGCCTTGCCGCGTTTCAGCGGCAGAACATCCAGCACCACGGGCTTCTGTCTGCCCACTGAGTGAAATTTCATATACACAAGTTTCAGTGCGTCAATTTGACCAGAGCTGTAAGCCTCGGTAATTTCGTCGGCAATTGGAATAATTTCCTCAAACCGGGCATTGTCAGAAATATTTGAATACGCTTTTTTAACAGCACGGCGGGCGAAACGGAAATAGGCCGCCCCCTTCTTTCCCGCCACATATATATCCACTTCCTGGCTGGCCTGCTCCAGATCGCGAATCGCATGATTTGCGGTGCGCAAGATGTTGCTGTTGTACCCGCCGGCCAGACCGCGGTTGCTGGTAACGATTAATACCGCGGTGCGTTTGGCAATGCGTGAACGGACCAGCGGATGGAGCAATTCATCGGATGCGTTCTTCACGACATCCAGCATACTGTCCACCAAAGCCTGAAGCTTTTGGGCAAATGGGCGGGTTCCCTTGGCCCGCTTGAGCGATTTTTGAAAGCGCGAAGTCGCTATCATCTGCATCACTTTCGTGATCTTATGAATGTTGCGAACCGCTTTGCGACGCTTCTGAATTTCTCTGGCCTTGGCCATACATGTCACCTAAAATCGGCTGCCGCGCCGCATACTGTCCGCCCGCGTTTCCGGGCCACAACTTCACACCTGTCGCCAGCCATCCTTACCGGCCAGCGTGGCAGATACATTGGCGGTTAAATTCCCTCAACCTTTTTCTTGACAAGCGGGGAAACATTGGAAAAGCTCTTGATCGTTTCAATCAGCTTCGCCTCCAGTGCGGGAGTCAATTCCTTTTGGGTTGCCAACTCCTGCCGCACAGCGGAACCCGTTGACGCGAAAAAGTCCAGAAAATCGGTTTCCCAACGGTTGACATCACGCAGGGCCACCCCATCAAGATATCCCTGTGTTCCGGCGTAAATAACCGCTACCTGATCCACGACATCCATCGGACGGTACTGCGGCTGTTTGAGGGCCTCAACCATACGCGCCCCGCGATCCAACTGCCGCTGCGTGGCCGGCTCAAGGTCGGTGCCAATCTGGGTAAAGGCCTCCAGTGCGCGATAAGAGGCTAAATCCAGTCGCAGAGAAGCGGAAACTTTTTTGTGCTTCATGGCTTTGATCTGGGCTGAACCGCCCACGCGGCTGACGGAAATACCAACGTTAATGGCGGGGCGCACGCCGGCGAAAAACAAATCCGGTTCCAGATAAATCTGACCGTCAGTGATGCTGATTACATTCGTTGGAATATAGGCGGAAACTTCGCCTTCCATGGTTTCAATGACGGGCAGAGCGGTAAGGGATCCTCCGCCATTTTCCATAGAAAGTTTACACGCGCGTTCCAGCAGGCGGCTGTGCAGATAAAACACATCGCCGGGATAGGCTTCACGGCCCGGCGGGCGGCGGAGCAGGAGCGAAAGCTGCCGGTAGGCCTGGGCCTGTTTGGAAAGATCGTCATAAACGCAGAGTGTGGCCTTGCCCTTCCACATAAAGTGTTCGGCCATGGCACAGCCGGCGTAGGGGGCAATATACTGAAGTGGCGCGGAGTCGGAAGCTCCGGCGACAATAACGATGGTGTAATCCATGGCACCGTTGCGGCGAAGAATATCCACCACACCCGCGACGGTGGACTCTTTTTGGCCTATTGCCACATAAACACATATCACTTCATCGGGAGTGCCGAAGAATTTATTCTGGTTGATGAT
>JAJYPG010000012.1 GCA_021795535.1 Planctomycetota bacterium | reverse complement strand
CTTTCAGGCCGCCGCGCTGCAATTGCAGCTTAACCGCTGCAACCAAATCCACATGCGGCCTGGCGCCGAAATTGGTATGTACCGCCTGAACAAGATCCGCTTGTGCAAATGCCTCGGCCACTTCCATTCCGATCTCAAAATGAGATGCGCTTATCGCCGGGCCTATCGCCGCAATCATCTTGCCTGGCGGCACACCCAAGGATGCAAATACGCTTGTCGTTTCCCGTACAATGTTGCCCGCCACACCCCGCCAGCCCGCGTGTACACCGGCCACAATGCCGCCATCCCGTGCCGCCAGAAGAATCGGCACGCAGTCCGCCACTCGAATGGATAGCAAAATGCCCGGTGCATCGCTGACCAAAGCGTCGGCATGAATCTGCCCGGAAAATTGATCTTGTACGAAAGCGGGATTCTTTTCCACTTCCCGCCGCGGCAATTGGGCCACGGCTTTGCCATGAATCTGATGAACCCACGCAATGGGGGCTTCGGGCAGGTTTATCGCGGTGGCCGCTCGCTGAAAATTGACTCGAATATGTTCGAGCGAATCCTGCTCTGTGGCCTGAGCCGTGGTGCCCAGGTTAAGCGACGCAAACGGCCCGGTGGAAACCCCGCCTATGCGTGTGGTAAAAGCATGAGGAATGCCCATCCGCTGGAATAATGTTGAGCGGTAATAGACCACGCCGCTGGAAGCTGTTGCACGTTCGAGCATCTTGAACGATAAGACACGCTGGGCGGAAAAAAATCAAGGCCGCAACACGCGGGTTGTCTTGTGGCCTTGTCCAGCCGTCGTATTTTACGGCTTTGTGGCGGATGCCGCTGCAAAATTCAGTTTTGTACTGGCAGAGAGTTTTTGAATCCTGGTGATTTGGTCTATTCCGCCATTCCAATTCACTTGGTATGTGAATGTAACTTTAGAGCCAGGTGCCAGCCCGTTTATGCTTACCGCTTTGGCCAGTGGATAATCCATTACCATTGCGGCCATGGGAGATGGATGACCGTCCGGCCCGATAAAATTGTCAACGGCCTCGCTTTTGATGGTTATTTGTCGCGGATGGGTTCTTGCGTCGGGCAGTTTTTCCACAATACCCCGCACCAGATAGGTCTGCGTTTCCGACGCCGCCCCCGCCGGTGGGGGGGCGGTATGCTTATGCCTGCATCCGGGAATAGCCAGGGCCAGAAGCAGAAAAAAGACGAAAATTCTCGTTGCCGGTTGAAAGCCATGAGTACGCATCTATCATAACTCCGAAAAACAAGCTGCAAATAAGCTGCTTTGTTTGTAAGGCAAATGTTATCTGTCGGCAAGCAGGTGGGGCCACACCCCGCTTCCGCAAGATACGGGGTGCAAGACCCCGATACCTTGGCGGACGGGGTCTGGGCACATTGCCTTGAGTCCACACCGTATCCCGAGTCATCGGGACGAATTTATGGCCCACCGAAAGCATCATGCACCGGATATGAATAAATCTTCTCAAGCGCTTGGCTTGATTGCCCTGAACTACTAAAATACAAAGGTCATACAGGTCCCTTCACGACGAGGGGCACTCCACTGCGGAATGGAGGAATTTACGTAAACGGGTTGGATTTTGGACGTAAAATCGCCAAAATCCGGCTCGGGAGCGGTGTTTTCATTGGTTTTCGAAAAGGTGTCAATGTGACAACCATGGTTGTAACAAGTCAAAAGGTTGAACCCACCGTTTCCCAGATGCTTGAATGGTATCGGCAGATGGTGCTTATCCGTCAGTTTGAAACGCGCTGCTCACAATCTTATCAGCAGCAGAAGATTGGTGGTTTCTGCCATCTTTACAATGGGCAGGAAGCCGTGGCCGTGGGCAGTATTGCCGCCGTGCGCCCGACCGATTACGTTATTACCGCCTACCGCGATCATGGCCATGCCATTGCCAAAGGCATGGATATTCGCTCTCTGTTTGCTGAACTTTACGGGAAAAAGACCGGCTGCTCTCATGGCAAGGGCGGCTCTATGCATTTCTTTGATGTTCAGAAAAATTTCTTCGGCGGCCATGCGATTGTTGGTGCCCATGTTCCGCTGGCGGTGGGATTGGGCTGGGCGATTAAGTCCCGCAAGCAGGATCGTGTCGTGCTGTGTTATTTTGGTGATGGGGCCATGAACCAGGGGGCTCTGCATGAAGCATTTAATCTGGCTGGTCTTTTCAAGCTGCCCATCATTTTTATGGTGGAAAACAATGGCTATGGCATGGGAACCCACCTGCATCGCCATTCCGCCATAACCGACTTGAAACTCCGCTCTGGCGACGCCTTCGGCATTCCCGGTAAGGATGTGGACGGCATGGACTGTGCCGCGATGTACAAAATGATTGTCTCCGCGGCGGAATATTGTCGGCAGGGAAATGGAGCCATTTTTCTTGATGTTGAAACCTATCGCTATCGCGGGCACAGCATGTCCGATCCGCAGAAATACCGAACCAAAGAGGAAGTGGGACGTTACCAGGAGCATGACCCGATTGGCCGTCTGGAAAAGCAGTTGCGCGATGCCGGACATTTGACCGACCAGCAGGTTCAGGCCATAAACGACGAAATTCATCTTCAGGTGGAGGAAGCCCATACCCTGGCTGATGCGGATCCCTTCCCGGACACCCAGGAAGTATGGACCGATATTTATTCGATGCCCTATGGGCCGTACCAGGCCTAGGGAATCGCGGCCAAACAATTTTCATCAGAAAGCAAAATTAAACAGCGGATGCGGGGTTCATATCCCCGCCGGACTTACAAAGGATTTACCCATGCCGGTCATTCAATTTCGCGAAGCGCTTAATCAGGCCATGTGCGAGGAAATGCAGCGCGACCCAGATGTTTTTTTAATGGGCGAGGAAGTTGCCGAATATGATGGAGCGTACAAGGTTTCCCAGGGAATGCTTGCCAAGTTTGGTCCGATGCGCGTTGTGGACTCGCCCATTTCCGAATCTGGTTTTGCCGGTCTGGGTATTGGGGCGGCCATGGTCGGTATGCGCCCCATCATTGAATTCATGACCTTTTCTTTTTCACTGGTCGCGTTCGATCAGGTTGTCAACAACGCCCCCAAGGTGCGGCACATGTCCGGTGGACAGGTTAAAGTTCCCATCGTTTTTCGCGGCATTTCCGGTTCCGGCCAGCAGCTTGCCGCCACCCATTCTTGGACTGTCGATGCCCTTTACACCCATGTCCCGGGTCTGAAAGTGGTCATTCCCTCCACCCCATATGATGCCAAAGGACTGCTTAAAACCTCTATTCGTGATGATGACCCTGTTATTTTTCTGGAAAACGAATCTATGTACGGCATTCGCGGCGAAGTTCCAGAGGAGGAATACACCATTCCCCTCGGCAAGGCCGACATAAAGCGCCCGGGCAAGGACTGCACTCTGGTCGCATGGGGAAAAACCTGCCTGACCGCTCTGGCCGCCGCGGAGCAACTGCACAAAGACCACGGCATTGATGTTGAAGTTCTGGATTTGCGCACGTTGCGCCCGATGGATACTGACGCCATTTTTGAGTCAGTGCGCAAAACCGGCTACTGCATTACGATTGAAGAGGGCTATCCCACTTGTGGCATTGGGGCGGAAATTGCCGCGATTGTTCAGGAAAATTGTCTGGATTCCCTGGATAATTCTGTGGTGCGCATTGCCTCGCTCGATGTGCCCATACCCTATAGCAAGCCGCTTCTTCAGCACGTTGTGCCCGATGTGAACCGGGTGGTTGAGGCCATTAAGAAGGCTATTTATTTCAAAGGCTAACATCGGCCTTTGTCCAACGTAAAAGCTTGCCGCAAATCGCAAATGTGTCACCCTCGCATGGTGCCACTGCTTCGTACCGCTCAAGAACCCGCAGGAAAATAAACTTGAACCTGACAAGGTGGCCCCACGGCCCATGGCTCAAACCCGTAACGTGGGCGAATAGGGGGAATTAAAATTTCATATTCGTGATATGAAATCCCAATGCCTTGGCGCTAAAAACCAGCAAAACCAACGCCAGAGAGATAAACTCAATTCCCGCCAGCAAACGACAAAGCGAATTATTCCCAAGAACGGCAAACCAGCGGCGTTGCGGCTGCATCCCGGACTGCGCTATTTTATTCAGGCAATTCATGGCCGCTCCCGCACAAGCCGCCGCCCCTATGCCGCCAATTGCCAGCAACAACAGGGCAATCGTTGTCTCCGCAGGCATGAAAAGAAGCATGGCGGTGCCAATCGCCAAAAATACCAGCGCGTCAATCAGGCCGCCAAGAAAAAGCCATGTCCAGCGGTGAAGGAGTTGATGGGGTGTCATATTTGCATCCATAGGTTCCATATTTTAACCCTTTCGCCGGTAGCACACACCACGGAAAATTTAATTAACCAGATGCGTCGAATTGTCACCAAATTGTGACCGGGCGATCAGGCATATCCGCCACCGCCCTTGTTTCCGTGCATTTTTTTTCGCTCGGAGGCAACACGTTTTTCATAGCCGCTTTCCCGATGGGCGGAAAGCGGCTTTTCCGGGAGATTGCGGGCTTTGCGCCACTGGGCGATCATGGGACGCACATCCGTCAGGTACGCATCGCGCAGAATATTTTCACTGCCGACAAGGTCTTCATTTGCCTGGGTCGCGGCAAGCTCTTTGCGGTTCACCAGACCGGCCTTGAGATAAAGCTGTTGTGCCATATCCACCGTCTGAAGCATGGCTTCAATTTTGGGCTTTAAGTTGTGGCTCTGGTCCACCATATAAGCTATGGGGGGAAGAACGCCTGTACGGAAATGATGGTTTTGAATTTCATGGAAGATGCGGAATATCTGATACGGGTCAATCGATCCGATGGTCAGATCGTCATCGGCATATTTGCGGTCGTTAAAATGAAATCCGCCAAGCATGTTTTCATCCAACAGCCATGCGACAATCTGTTCAATGTTGGTGGCCTGATAGTGGTGCCCGGTATCAACCAGGACTCTGGCTTGCGGACCGGCAGCCCGGGCCAGCAACAGGGCCATGCCCCAGTCGGCAATATCCGTGGAATAAAAGGCCGGTTCAAAGGGCTTGTATTCCACCAACATGGTCATATCCGGAGGCAGCGAGCCATGTATGGTCTTTAACGCTGCGGAAAGCCATTTCTTGCGGGAAATAATGTCCGCCTGGCCGGGATAGTTAATGCCATCCGCCAGCCAGAGGGAAAGCAGATTGCTATGGGTTTGGCTGCCAATGCCAATGGATTCAAGAATATGATCAATCGCCGTTTGTCGGATTTTTTCCACCCGATTGGTCAAGCTGCCCCATTTGTAATGCTGGTCCTGAAACACATTGGGGTTAATAGACCCAATGGCAACGCCATGTTTTTTGGCCAGGGCCGCAACGTCGCGGGCAGGCTGATCTTTGCGAAAATCCCACAGCACATGCACCGCGACAGTCGGGCAGGCTCCCATGAGCTTGTGAACATGCCCGGCATCAGCAATTTTTTCCTCCACGGTAACAGCCGCCGCATCCTGCGTAAATTTTCCAAACCGCGTACCAGTGTCAGCAAACCCCCACGAGGGGAGTTCAATTTTAAGGGAATCCAAAAGCGAGAAGACTTGATCCTGGGACACAATGAATCTCCTGGACAGAAAACAATTAAACAAACCGAATCGTAAGCCTATCGAAAAACGGGGGATTGCGAAAGTGCCGTGGCAAATTATGTGCTGTGGAAAATTAACCATGAAACGGTCCAAACTGGTTGAACGTTCATTTTTTTCGTCGGGTCGGCCACCGGATGCGTATAATCGCCTGATGAGTTGACTTTTGCGATGGATGGCCCGCCATGCGATACCGTTACGGTGAGTTTGATGGTAAGGAATTTCCGACACCTGATTCACTTTTTTCCTACGATCAGATTTTTGATTTTATTTTAGCCTATGGCGACAATGCCTTGGAGGCCTTGAATAACTTTGAACCTGCGGATGCGGCTCTTCTGGAAGAACTGATCCAGGATGGCCTGCTGGATAAAGTCGGCGGCAAATTCCGCCTTACGCCACGCGCGGTCAGCGCCATGCAGCGCAAGGCCTTGATGGAAATATTCGCCAATCTGCCGCGCGGATCGCGCCAAGGGCATCCAACCACCAAAGCCGGAGGTGGCGCGGAGCGTCTGGAAGGAACCAAAAAATATCAATTCGGCGATCCGGTAAGCGAACTTAGCCTGATTGAATCACTGCGGAACGCAATGGCTCGCCACGCCGCTCATGGCAATCCGCCCGCAATTCCGGTTCAGTTTAGTGAAGATGACCTGGAACTGCATCTGGTGGAGGGGGCGACCAATTGTTCCTTGTGCATTCTTATTGATATGTCCGGAAGCATGATGCGACATGAACGATTCCCCGCTGCCAAAAAAGTGGCCATGGGACTTTCCGCGCTGGTTCGTCAGCGGTTTCCACAGGACACTGTGGATGTTGTTGGGTTTTACAGCACTGCGGCGGTAATACCGGAAATGCGCCTTCCGCTGCTGATGCCCAAACCAGTTTCCACACACGAATTTTCCATAGAGGTACACATTCCGCTGGTCGAGGCGGCCAAAACGCACCAGCACTTTACCAATTTGCAACTGGGCATGCAGTTGGCCCGCGGAATTCTGGCCCGCCGCGCCGGGCAGCAGAAACTTATGTTCATTATTACCGATGGTCAGCCGACAGCGCATGTAACCGGTGAAACGTTGCACCTGCTTTATCCGCCCCGCCGTGAGACGGCCATAGCCACATTAAGCGAGGCTCTCTCGTGCAGTCGGGCGGGAATTCGTGTGGCGAGTTTTGCTCTGATTGAAGATTACTGGGGGATGGACTGGGTGGAATTCATGGACCAACTCACCCGGCTTTGCCGCGGCGTGGCGTTTTACTGTTCATCCGGCGATCTGGCGAGTTGCATCATGGAAAGCTACTTAAGCGGCAAGAAGGCGCGTACTTATATCGCGTGACGAATCCGATCATCAGCGCAGAATTTTCGCCCAATGCCCTGCGATGGTTCCAAATAATTACGCTGGCCAGATACGGAACTCTTCCAGAATGGCGGGTAGCCGTTTTAGCCCGCGCTTCCGGGCAAGCTGAACATAATGGTACATGCTGCGGCGATAGTGCCGCGTAACGCGCGTATCCATCGGAATGCCATAGGAACGCAATTGCCGAAAGGCCCATTGCCAAACGTAAAACTCTTCCAGGCAGCGTGGCCGAAACTTGCGGAATCCAATGGCGTGATGGCCTACTTCATGGAGGAAAATGCAGGCGCTTACGGGCGAACGCGGCCTGGGTGAGGAAATCATGCGTTTGATGTCGCCATTGCTGTAGCGCAATTCATAAGCGACGCCACTCATTCGTTTGCGCCATTTGCGAATGGAAATGGTGTGGGTTGCTTTCATCTCTTCAACCATCTGGTCATAAAAACGCCGCCTTTGCGGGGTGGGCAGGCGCGAGAGGATGATATTTTGCTTAAGCCCATGGGTGTTTGCCCCGGGCGGGCAATCATGCAAAAGCGAAATCCGCTGACTATGTGTGGCCACAACCGCCTTGGAGGATTGTGGCATGGCTGCGGTGATGGGAGATTCAGGAGGATTTACTGCAACGCGATTCATATCTTCCCGAATGTAAAACTCAAAACTCTATTCATTTGCCTTCAGGGCAAAAATGCTCCCGGTAATTCCCGGAGAACTTTATTATCGGCAATACAGGCCGTAAGCGTGCGTAAAAATTCCACATCCGTTTGGCATTGCGTTTGTTCCGGGCGATGGTCAGGGCTTTGCCAAATCACTGTACTCCAGTTGTACCATAACCTTTCGGGGCGGCAGGCAGGCACCGGTAACGCAGGGCGAAGCTGTTAAATTTAACTGCAGCAGCCCAGTCCGTTGAACCCTGGCGAAATCCAGAGAAATTCGGCAGGTAAGCACATTGGCGCCCGCAAGGCCGATCGGTGCATCCGGCCATGAACCCACCCTGGTTCCCGCAGGGACGTCAACCGAAAGCAGATGTCCGCCCTGTTCAGGCATTAATTTCCAGGCAAGAGCCTGCGAAATTCCCGTGGTTAAATCCACGTAGTAACCCAGTGCAATCAGAAGTTCCAGATTCACTTCCAGAATGAATTCAGTGCCTGAATGATGAGTCAAACGGATGGGTTTCTCCGCATGGCTGTTCAATTGCAGTGTCAACACAGATGGTGTCCCATCTTTTTCGCCAGCCGATGAACTTTCCGCGGAAGCCGCTGGTTGAACGACCCGTGGCTGAACCTTGGCTGGCACAACTGGCCGGCAGGCTTCGGTCAGCAAAGCGGTAATCAAGGAACTCATGGCGGTGGGATACTGGTCAACCTTGTCGCTGAAAAATTCCGTGGTTCGCGTGGCCACCAGTCGATAATCAGGGCGATTGAGTCTGTGCGCCAACGTGAAAAGAGCATGAACTGCGATTCCATTGGGCGAGGGAATCGCATTGTCCATTCCCGGTTTCAAACGCACCATCAGGTGATCATGCTGAGGAGAGGTGGAGTAAAAGCCGGCGGAATCGGCATCCAGAAAATTGCGGATCATGTCGTCTGCCAACCCCGTGGCCTGATGCCAATAGTGTTCCGCGGCGGAAGCGTCGGTGGGGTCTAAAACGTCGGCCAGTGCAATGATCCCGGAGAGAAAAAAGGCATAATCTTCCAGATAGGCCGGGCCGACGGCGGTTCCCGCCCGGCTCATGTGCAGCAATTGGCCGGCGGCATTACGGTGCAGCATAAGCAGTGCATCGGTGGCTCGCCGTGCGGCGAGAATGTATTGCGGCTCATGCAGCGCTGCGGCTGAGGAACAGAGCGCCGCAATCATAAGGCCATTCCATCCGGTGAGAATTTTATCATCCACCGCGGGGGCAATACGCAGTTGGCGGGCGGCAAGCATCCGTCGGCTCAGCGTTTCAATCCGGACTTGAATTGTTGGTGGCGTGGCATTGGAGTTTTGGGCTATTTCCACGGCATCCTGCGCCAGATACAGCACATTAGCCGATTCCCAATTCCCCTCTTCGGTTATGCCAAAATGCCGGCAAAGCAGGTCGCGGTCCGCGGTGTCGGTTACCACCTGACAAAAATCTTTCCAGGACCAGATATAATATTTTCCCTCGCGGCCTTCGCTGTCGGCATCCAGCGCGGAAAGGAACAAGCCATGATGATCCGTCAAGGAGTTAAGCCATAAATCCAGCGTGCGACGAGCGGTGGATGACCATAGAGCCACACCAAAACGTTGGCCCGCGCGGGCATAAATTCCAGCCAGTTGCGCGTTGTCGTAAAGCATTTTTTCAAAGTGCGGCACCAGCCATTTTTCATCCGTGCTGTAGCGGGCAAAACCGCCGGCAAGATGGTCGAAAATGCCCCCACGGGCCATCTGATCCAATGTTATGGCGAGCATTCGCCCGACCTGGGCGGAGAGTGAAGCGGGCAATTGCACCTTAGCGGGCAGTTCCCCGTCCGCGGACTTTTCCAGAAATGTAAGCCACAAATTCAGTGCCTGGTGCGGTGGAAATTTCGGCGAGCCACGCGAAGCGCCATACTCGTAATCAAACCGGGATTGGTCCGCGGAAATCGCATTGCCAAGCCATTTGCCGGTATTCACTGGTGAAGGGGTATCCGCCGTTGCATGTACATGTTTCCGTATGGCCTCGGCAATTTCATCCGCCTTCATTTCCACCTGCGAGCGTTGGTTGGTAAAGGCCTCCGCCAGGGTGGAAAGGAGGCGGGCAAAGCCGGGGCGATTGTACATGTCCTGCGGGGGAAAATAGGTGCCGGCGTAAAATGGTTTTAAGTCTGGTGTGAGCCAGACACTCATGGGCCATCCGCCCGCACCGGTCAGCAGTTGCGTGGCGAGCATATATGTTTCGTCAATATCCGGGTGTTGTTCGCGGTCCACCTTAATGCAGATGAAATTTGCGTTGAGCAGCGCTGCGATCCGCTCATTTTCAAAGCTTTCCCGCTCCATGACGTGGCACCAATGACATGCGGAATACCCGACCGAAAGAAAAATCGCCTTATCCAGTTTTTTTGCCTCCGCGAGCGCCTCAGGACACCAAGGCCACCATTCCACTGGATTATGCGCATGCTGAAGCAGATAGGGACTTGGAGAATTAACCAGCCGATTGCCGGTGCGGCCGCACATGTTTTGGTTTTCCTGGTTGGTATTCATCATGTCATTCATGGTTCAAAAGCCTTGCCATAGACCAACGAATTTGCACGGCATTTCCAATAGCGCCTTACAGCATTACACAAGGATTGCTTGTCCTGTGAATCATATCCGCCGGGCGGCCACTTTGCCCGTGAGTTGTCTGTGAATAGTCAGATAAATCCAGCCATCCCGCGGAATAGCTGACTTAAATACAAACAACTTTTTTTCAGAAGCGGGAATTGTTGGCAATTTATGTATAGAATAGGGCCATGTTCACAGGCCTTGTACAATCCATCGGACGAATTGCCGCCAGTGTGCCAACAACCACGGGAAGAAGCCTGCATGTTGAGCTTGGCGATTTACCGGTCGCGGGAATAAAGCATGGCGATTCCATTGCCGTCTCCGGTGTCTGTCTGACCGTGGTGGAAATATTGGACGGGGCAATTGTCCGTTTTGATGTTATTCCTGAAACACTCCAGCGCACCACGCTGGGAAACAAAAAGGCACAGGACAAGGTTAATCTGGAAGCCAGTTTGCGCGTGGGCGACGCGTTCGGCGGTCATTTTGTACAGGGGCATGTTGATGCGATTGTCACGGTTCTGCATGTTTCGGCTGACCCGGCTGACTGGCGCATTACTTTTCAACTGCCGAAAACCTGCCGCGGACTGGTGGTGGACAAGGGAAGTGTCGCACTCGACGGTGTATCCATGACGGTTTCGCGGGTAACGCCGGTTGATTTCAGCGTCGCGGTAATTCCCACTACTTTGGAAAAAACCACGTTGGGGCAATTGCGTTGCGGCGATGGGGTACACCTGGAGACCGATATTTTTGCCCGCACCATTCTGGACTATTTGCGGAAAATGCTTCCAGCACAAATACCCGCCACGGCGGCACTGGAAGCCGAGGTGGTGCGCTGATGACATATCTTCCAACCATCGGCATAACCATGGGTGATCCGGGAGGAATTGGCGCAGAGGTTATTGTTAAAGCGCTCGTTTCGCCAGAGGTGCGGCGGCAGGCCCACTTTGTCATTTTTGGCTTCAATGAAGTGCTGTCTTATGCCGCGGATATGGCGGAAATTGAACCCTTCTGGTGGCGCGATCAACCCGAGCGGCTGCGCGCCTACGACCAGGACGTTGTGGTGTTGGATTACGATGACTTTGGCATTATGGGTATGGATGTCAAAAAACCTTCCAAACAAGGCGGTCTGGCATCCATGCGCTT
>JAJYPG010000434.1 GCA_021795535.1 Planctomycetota bacterium | reverse complement strand
AAAGAACCGGCGGTCGCCAAGGTGCCTCAAGCGGCGGAAGAGCCGGGCGAAACGACGGCCAGCGTGAGCGGACCGATGCTGCATCAGGTGCGGATTCCCGACATTATCGCCATTATGCCGGTACGCAATGCGGTGGCCTTTCCCGGGGCGGTAATCCCCTTGACCATCGGACGCGATAAAAGCCGCCGGTTACTGGATGATGTGATGCCCGGCGAGAAAATTCTTGGCGTTCTGACGCAGAAAAATGAGAGCGTGGAAAACCCGCAACCTGGAGATATGCACACGGTAGGCACCGTGGCGATTGTGCTGAAAATGTTGCGTCCGGCGGAGGGGCAGCAGAGCATTGTTGTCCATGGCCTGGTGCGCTTCCGTGTGCTGGAATTTGTTCAGCAGGAGCCGTATCTCAAGGCTCGTGTCGAAGCTCTGCCTGATGCCACGGAAAACTTCGGTCCGGAAACCGATTTGCTTGTCGGCAGCGTCCGGCAGGCCGCCAAACGGATGATTGAATTGTCGCCTAATATTCCCGATGAGGCGGCCAGTATTCTTAGTGATATTGATTCTCCATCCACACTGGCGGATTTTCTGGCGGCGAATCTGCATGAATCGGTTGCCGATAAACTGGCATTACTGGAAGAAACCGATGTTATTAAGCGCCTGCTGATGGTCCGCCAAAAGCTTGCCACCCGCATAGAACTGCTGGAACTTGAAGAAAAACTCCAATCGCAGGTGCGATCCAGCATTGACAAAAATCAGCGGCACTATTTTCTCCAGGAGCAGTTAAAGGCCATTCAAAAAGAACTCGGGCAAGCTGATGAACAAAGCCAGGAACTCGCTGACCTGAAAAAGCGTATTGAAGAAGCCAAAGTTCCCGACGTGGTAAAAAAAGAGACGGATCGGGAATTGACCCGTCTGGCGGCGGTGCCGCAGGCCTCGCCGGAATATGGTGTTATCCGGTCATTTCTTGAGACTGTCGCCGAGTTGCCCTGGAGCAAATCCACGCAGGATGATCTGGATATCAACCGCGCTCGAACCATTTTGGATCGCGATCATTATGATCTGGAAAAAATCAAAAAGCGTATCGTTGAGTTTCTGGCGGTACGCAAGCTCAATCCAACTGGCCGTGGGCCGATTCTCTGTTTTCTCGGCCCTCCAGGCGTGGGCAAAACGAGTCTCGGCAAATCAATAGCCGAGTCTTTGGGACGAAAGTTTGTCCGCATGAGTTTGGGCGGAGTGCGGGATGAAGCTGACATTCGTGGCCATCGGCGCACGTATGTCGGCTCCATGCCGGGGCGCATTATCCAGGAATTGCGAAAAGTCGGCACAAACAATCCGGTGATGATGCTCGATGAGGTCGATAAGCTCGGTGCGGACTTCCGGGGCGATCCCTCCGCGGCTCTGCTGGAAGTGCTGGATCCGCAGCAGAATAATACCTTTCAGGATCATTATCTGGGCGTGCCGTTTGATTTGAGCAATATTATTTTTATCTGTACAGCCAATTACATGGAACCTGTTCCGCCGGCATTGCGCGACCGCATGGAGGTTATAGAAATTCCCGGCTATACGCAGCAGGATAAATTATTAATTGCTCGAAAATACCTCGTTCCACGTCAGCTCAAGGAAAACGGTATCACGCGTAAAGAGTGTGAAATTCAATCTTCCACATTGGAAGCGATGATTGACCGCTACACGCGCGAAGCCGGTGTGCGTAATCTCGAACGTACCATTGGCTCAGTGATGCGCGGTGTGGCGGCAACGCTGGTTGGTGGCGCGGAGAAAAATGGTAAACCCGGAGCATTAAATAAACCCGCGGGCCATGCACAGCCAGCCCCGGCGACACCCGTTCTGGCAAACGGTGCCAAAATAATCGTTAAACCCGATGATCTTATTAAGTATCTTGGCCCTCTGATATTTGAAAGTGAAGTGGCTCTGCGCACCGCCACGCCCGGTGTTGCCACGGGGTTGGCGTACACGCCGGCCGGCGGAGATATCTTATTTGTTGAAGCCACGCGGATGCCGGGCAAGGGGCGGTTGCGACTAACCGGGCAGATTGGCGATGTGATGCGGGAATCCGCGCACGCGGCATATTCGCTTCTCAAAAATAACGCGGAAAGGCTTGGAATAACCCCCGCCATTTTCCGAGATATTGATGTGCATGTGCATGTGCCGGCAGGAGCGGTCCACAAAGATGGCCCTTCGGCCGGAGTCGCAATGTACACGGCATTGGCATCGCTTTTTATCAACAAAGCGGTGCGGCCTGACGTGGCCATGACCGGTGAAATCACATTGCGTGGCCTGGTGTTACCCATTGGTGGCGTGAAGGAGAAGGTAATCGCAGCGCAACATGCCGGGATAAAAACGGTGATCCTGCCTGATCGCAACGAAAAAAATCTCCAGGAAATCCGGCAGCAGCTCAAAAAGGATATGAAGTTTGTGTTCGTCAAAACCGTTGATGAAGTCCTGGCCGCCGCGATCAAAGCGGGTAACGGCGCAGATGCGAGGTCTGCAACTTTGCCGGGCAGCAACGGATTAAAACACAAACCGCGCCGCGTATTGGCTGAAAAAATAACGGAGAAAGCGGCGCGATGAGCGGCGAATATCCCATCGCGTCAGACACCCAACAGCG
>JAJYPG010000433.1 GCA_021795535.1 Planctomycetota bacterium | reverse complement strand
ATCTGGATGTTAGTTTTACCGAGGCGAAAAAGAACGACCGTCTGCGGAACCGACGTGAGCTTTTTGAAGCGGTGCGAACTGGTGCTGTCCGCCGCATTCGTCCACAGACCATGACCGTCTGCGCCGCGCTGATTGGTCTTACGCCTTTGCTTTGGGTCCATGGTGCCGGAGCAACCGTAATGCGCCGTCTGGCCGCTCCCATGATTGGTGGCCTGGGTACAGCCTTTGTCCTGGAATTGCTGGTCTTGCCCGCCCTTTATTACATTGCCATGCGTTGGAAGCTCGCCCCCGGTTGGCAAACAGGTTCACCAATCGACTCCTCCCATGCGACTGGAGACATTAAATGATTAAACTCTCTGCCAATTATCGGAATCTTTTGGGCTGTTTGTCTCTTGCACTGCTTTTTGTGATGACCGGTTGTACCATGCACCCGGCGGGCGAAACGCAGCTTCGCCGCACCGCACTGCGCGCGGGAAAGTTCTTTGCCAAACCCTATCACCAGCGGCAACTTCCGCCATTGCCCATCGCGGCCACACCCCGGCAACTCGTGGCTTATGCCCTGGTTGACAACATGGGTGTGCAGCAGGCGTATTGGAAATGGCGTTCTGCCATTGAACAAATTCCCCAGGCGGGTACGGAACCTACCACAGTTATGCTTAATGCCGGAACTCTGCTGACCAATGGTGCCGCGTCGCTGGCGAATTCCACCATAGGGGCTTCCAATATGGGTAGCTCTGATATCCGCTGGCCATCGAAAATGTCCGTGCAGGCCAAACGGGCTTTGCGCAATGCCCTTGCCGCAGGCTGGAAATATCAGTCCGCTCGTTTTGCTTTGCGTCGAGATGTATTGACCGCATGGTACCGTTATGTTCGAACCACGCTGCTGTTACGGTTGACCCAGCGGCAACTGCAAGTCGTGAACTCCGCCGTATTGTTGCGCCAGGCGGCCATCAGTACGGGTGGCCCCACGGTGAATTGGCTTTCCGACCAGAATTCGGTGGATACCCTGCATGCCGGTATTTCCGCGCTACGGGCTAAATTGCCCCAGCTTCTCGCCCGGCTTAACGCGTTGCTCGGACGTCCCGCCGGCGCTCCGCTCATCCCACCGGCAGCCTTGCCTCCCTTGCACCTGTTGAAGCTTACGGACAACCAGCTTTTAAGACTCGCGGTGCAACGAAACCCGGATTTACGGGCACTGCGCGAGTTGCAAAAAGCCGGCCATCTGACCATCCAGAGGGCCAAAATGCAATATATTCCCAACTTTGATCTGGGCCTGTCCACCTCGCTGGATGGCACCGTGCAGAATTTGACCGGTGCCCTGGTTATGCCGATATTTCAATATCAGTCCATCAACGCCTCCATTGCCCAGGCGCGAAGCGACCTGCGGGCCACGAATGTTGCACTGCGTGGAAAACAGGTAAATCTTGATGCCGCTCTTACCATAGACTTAACCGCGCTGCATAACGACCAATCCCGCCAGCGGATATTTTCCCGGCAAATTCTGCCTCGCGTGGGGATGATCGCTTCCCTCGCACGCACGGATTATCAGCAGGGTACCACCGGCATACAGGGTCAAATTCAGGCCCAACAGATGGAGTTGGAAATTCAAGGCACCATGCTGGACCTGCAAACCGACGCCTTGGAACGCATGGCCGATCTAGATGCCATTGTTGCCATGCCATTAAACCATCTTCCCGCGAAAAAAAGGAGCGTCGTGGCACCGCATAAATAAAACGGTCAAAAGTGCATTTGTTCCGTCCGGATATCGGTTGTCACTTTTGACAACCAGGTCTGGCGCGACAATTTTTCCAGGCCTCTGGGATCGCGGCTGTTCTCAGCCGCATAAGCCAGTTCATTGAACGCATTTTTAGCCTGTTCCACTTTCTCTTATTCTTCTGCTCTCGGCTTAGCCGCTGACATAATATTCGTTTTTTGGCAGTAGGCTGAATTATTCATTATTTCCACGAAATCTTTAATTAGTAACTTGTAATCTGTTCTTGCAACCCAGCCCGCAGCCTTTAACAGATGTAATTATCATCACGCCTTCAACCCATTGGCAATCGTCGCAAACTGGTCAATCGCCGTCTGCAAATCGTCCGTTATTTCCTGCGCCAGAACATCCGGCTCAGGCAAACTGTCCGAATCCTCCAGGCTCTTGTCCTT
The DNA here is from genome assembly GCA_021795535.1 of Planctomycetota bacterium. Next base: position 460 of record JAJYPG010000433.1, on the reverse strand, counting down.
CAGCCAGAAAATATCCAGACTCAACTTGTCCCGCTTGGCCAGTTCCTCATAATCAAAACAGCGCCACCGCCCCTCCGGCTTCGCCTCAGTCCATGTCGCCACACGCCTATGCCGATTCTCCGGGTTATAACACGCCACAAAATCATCCAGGTCCGCCCGCTTAAGCGGGTTTTCCTTCAGCGTAAAATGCATGTTTGTACGCAAGTCATAAATCCACAGCTTTTTTGTCCAAACCGCATCCTGCCCCGGCTTGTTATCAAAAAACAACACATTCGCCTTCACACCCTGCGCATAAAAAATACCCGTTGGCAGCCGCAGCAACGTATGAACATCGCATTTCTGCAATAAATTCCGCCGCACCGTTTCCCCGGCCCCACCCTCAAATAGCACATTGTCCGGCACCACAATCGCGCACCGGCCATTAACCTTCAGCAATGTCTTGACGTGCTGCAAAAAATTC
>JAJYPG010000432.1 GCA_021795535.1 Planctomycetota bacterium | reverse complement strand
GAAAATCCACGTTTGCGACAAATCATTTTAAGGCTCTCCATATTCGGATTATACTGAATGATTTACGCGACAAACAGCCAAAAGTTACAAGATTTACTAAAGTTTATGTCCTTTTTGGATAAACATGGACATAAATGACTGCGTGATGCTTTGGTCATTTAAGCAATTCTGGTAATTGACCATTAAGGCGACGCAACTCATCGATCATATTGGTCATCCGTGACCTCCGGTTTCAAGTGTATGGACTTCACAACCAATACTTAACAGGGGGTTCATTTTTGCGCAGATTTATATAAATGTTTATATTATAATGACATATGGATTAAGTTAATGGCTTTCGTGACTGTCCTTAGTATACGATTATGCAGATTATTTTGGAATTATTTGGTTCCGTCGCTATCTTTAAATAGTGTGTTGGCGGGTGAAGGCTCGCCAGACGGTACGGGGGTGTAGTTGTGCGCGGGCCTGTGCCGATATATCGGATTATACTATAAATATGGAACAAAGTGCAGGCGAGACGCCTGCGGCACAACGATCCTTGGTGAAGAATCCGCCGTGGCGGCGCTTTCGTACCTGTGGTTCAAAGCGTCCCAATCGCACAGGATTCACAATCAAATCTGGCGGATCAAACTGCGGGCCGCATATCCAGAAATTTCAGCGGCTTGCGGGCATTGCGTCCCGCCCGGAGTTTCGCAATATCACCGGCACTGCTGACCACTATTTCCGGCATAATCTTTAATTGGGAAACGGCTTGCTGTTCCAACGTGCGACAAAGCGCTGGCACATCCGCCAATGCCGAGGCAAACTGAACGTGAATGGTTATATCATCGCTCAACTCATGCTCTTGCCGCACCACCAGCAGATAATCCGCAATTCCCGGAAAAGCATCCAGTAAATCGTATATGGTGGCTGGAAAAAGACTGGTGCCGCGAACCTTGAGCAACTCTCCGCGACGGCCAAGTATGGGACCAAGACGGGGCGTGGTGCGGCCACAGGGACATGGGTCGGTATAAAGGGCGGCTAAATCTCCGGTGGCAAAGCGAATCAGCGGCATGCCCTGCATTCCCAGCGGAGTTATAACCACCTGCCCCACCGTGCCGGAAGGAACGGGATTGTTATGTTCATCCAGAATTTCCACCACAGCCAGCGCCGGATTCAAATGCCCGCCTCTGCATTGGGGGCCTTGGGCAAAGGTGGAGCAGGTTTCCGTTGAGGCATACGTTCCCAGCACACCGCTTACCGGAACGCCTATATTTTTCGCCAGACATTCCGCCAGGGCATTCGGTCGAAGGTCTTCGGCAAGCAATGGCTCTCCAATGCCAATCACTGCCTGAAATTTTATACTGGCGGCTTGGTGGATCTTCGCAGCACGGGCCACCAATGATGGAACGGTAATAAGAAATTGTCGCGCTGGCGGCGCGGCGAAAGATGCCAGCGTTTCCATCTGGGGAAAAAAGTGGGCACCGACACGAAGAGAGGTTGCTTCAAGCAACCGTGCTCCGAGCCAATAAGCCAGCCCAGCCACGAACAATTTATCCATCGCCACAGCTATAAAAAGCGTATCGCCGGGTTGCAGACCAGCTATGTTAAGTGCCACGGCCTCATTTTCCGCCAAACGCAGCAGGTCCCCATGCGTAAGCGGAACGCGCAACGGCTTGCCGGTGGTGCCGGAGGTGGCAACCCATTCGGCAACCAATCCTGATCGAACCGCAAACGCATCAGTTCCCGCCACGGCCAGATCATGCTTGGTGGTAATGGGTAAAAGTGAAATGTCCGCCAGGGAAAACGTGGATGGATACTGGCCGACGATTTTGGTGATGCGGTCATTGAGTCTGGTTCGCACAGCCCAGGCGAGATGGCCCGCAAAACGCTTCTGTTGTAAGGCCCGCCAGCGTTTGATGGGCCAGAAAAGTGCCCGCCCGGGAATGAAGACATCGGTTTCAGGGATAACGACATCGGGTTTCATATCCAATTTTTCGGTCATGGTGATTTTTCCGTAAAATCAAGGGTCATTCGGAAGTTGTAACGGGAATCCCGCAGAATAAGCCGTTGGGGCTGTCCGTCCGCGCGATAACGGCTGTACACAATACAAATACTACCACTGGAAGATTGGAGATGAGCCAGCCGCAGATGCCCTTTTTCCCCGGCAAACCACAAAGTGGCATGACCCAAATCCGGACCGTCAAATACCACTTTTCCCGTATGCCCGCCAATGACAATAGACGCGAGATGTTTTGCGCCCGCGACTGGCGCGGCGAGTGTAAACGACAAGTCCCGGCAGAATCGGCGGGCAAAAGCGGCGGGTAGTTGCGGAGCAATATGGCGAATCAGCGGCGAGCCATGCGTCTGATCCATATCCAGAATTAAAGTCCCCAGTTCGCTGACAGCAACAAAGGTGAAGTTCGCGGGATTTTTTACCCGCCAGCGTCCCACCAGGTTAATGGCCTGGCCACGGAAGTGCAGTGTGGCGAAAAGTTGCCGGTCAAAAGACACGGGGAATTCCTGCAGAGAGTTTGCCACGGCCTGCCGGTCCGGCGGCGGACCTGAAAAATCATGCGACGGAACGCATTGACTGGAACAACCCACAGGCACGCACCCAAGAGCCAAAACCAGCAGAGGCGGCGCAATC
>JAJYPG010000431.1 GCA_021795535.1 Planctomycetota bacterium | reverse complement strand
GGAAAACTCTATTTCCAGTTTACACCCATCCCCATTGCCCTTTTGATGCAAATCCATCAGCCGATCCTGAAAGCGCTTTTTCCAATCCATCAGATCGTCCGCCGGTAGCAATTCCAGATACCCCTGACATGTGGCCAAATCACAGGTGGCACCCTGCCAATTGGCTGCTTCCATGCGATCCACCGTAATGGGCCGCATAATCGGATAGTCCGCAAATAACACATTGGGGCTTGGCGTGGCAAATTCCCTCTCCATAAGTTCGAGATTTTCCAGAACCGCCCGCATGGCGATGATGGCGTCCTTTCCCAGCCATTTGACCGTTCCATGTACCGCATGACCATGCACCCGAATGACAAAACGTACTCCGCCACGCGACGCCAACCGGGGTTGGCCTTCAGTGGGTTCCAGTACAATTAATCCGTTCGGATGATAACCGCGCGCATGGCTCGTCAGCGTGCCTAATCCAACGCAATCTTCTTCTCCGGGAACTATTTCCACCATCACATCGCCCGGCAAACCGCGGGGATACGCCTTTTTCATCGCCACCAGCGCTGCCAGCGCGCTGGCCAGTGGGCCTTTCACATCGCACGCGCCGCGACCATATATCCGCCCAATGGAAATTTCTCCGGACCACGGGCCATGCGTCCACCGGGCTGGATCACCCGGCGCAATGACATCGCTGTGGGCATTAAACATCAGGCTCGGCCCCATCCCGCGCCCCGGTAATTGAATGACCAATGTCGGACGGCCAATCAGTGGAATGTGTGGCAACGCTGCTTGCGGGTATGCCTGGAGCTGGCTTTCGGATGATTCAAAAAGATCTGTTTCAAAGCCATTTTGCACGGCCCATTGCGCCAGAAACATCACCAACTCGCGTTCCTTGCCGCTGGTGGATGGAATTTGCAACAAGTCGGCCAGCAAATGTTCAGTGTCCTGATGATGCTCGTTCAGAAGCGTTTGCACCTCGCCTTGCATACTCGGCGATGCTGAAGTGGACGGTGCGGGGTTTATCGAGGTGATTCCTGACATAAGGCTCGCATTCTTTCAGGCCGGTCAAACACCGATCAAACCGCTGCAACCTGCGATGTCCACGCCCGGTTCATGATCGCGACAATTTCGTGCAGACTGGCATAAGGGATATAGGCATGTTGTTGGATTGCCAATTCATTTGCCAACACGCCCTTGGCAAACACCACATCCGCTTGCCGCGCCGGACAGACATCACTGCGGCCATCACCAATATAAACGGTTTTCCGCTGCCCTATCCGCAGATTCTTGGCGCTGCTGCACTTGCAATGTGCCGCCGCGGATAAGCAAAATTCCTGGCGGTGGGGACAGACCAGATGGAGTTGCTGATTCCGTCGGGCAATGCGATTGGCTCGAATTTCAATGTCTCCCGCGTTGAAGCGACTAAGAATACGGCGGATGAATTTTTCAATGCCGTCACTGAGAATCGCAAATGGGACATGATTCTGCCGGAGCAATTCAATCAGTGGAATAAATCCCCCGTCAATTTCCACTTGATCAACAAATGCGTAAAGATCATCATCCGAAACATCCAAAAGCGAAAATTCTTCGCGTAAACACGCTTCAGAGCCGATTAAGCCCGCTTTCCACCGCTCTTCGACGAGTTTCCATGATTCATTACGCGAAAACCTGTTCACTAATTCATCTAACACGTCTTGGCGGGAAATAGTCCCGTCAAAATCAAACCACACCTGCATAGCTTGAGATTCAGGCAAATTCACGTTTTTCACTCTGAAGATTCCTCGTCAAAACAATTCTGGCGTTCAAGCCCCGGCGGACATTATTTTGCCACCGAGACTTCTAAAAAGACCAGCCTTAACTCTTTTACAAACCGGGACTTAGCCCAATTTGTCCTGCGCGTTCCCGAAACTATCCATAGTTTAGGGCAGAAGGGGGGGGATTATCAACCCCATGAGCCTGTTCAGGTAATGGGTTTAGGAGATTGTCGGGGGGGAATTGTTTTTGACTGGCCGTGCGGTGTGGTATAATGAGAAACGTTCGAAATGGGTGTTGAGAGGCTTTATCAGCGCCGCCAGGATTACGTTGGGCAGTAAAACCCGGTTGTTGGTGGGGCAAATTTAAAAATCATGGTTGTCTGGTGTGTTTGCGAGAGTAATCTGTGGGACCACGTTTATCAGTTTGTATACCAACGCATAATCGCGCAGATTTGCTGCGGCGGACGCTACGGAGCCTTGCCGCCATACAACCGTGTCCGGGCGTGGCATGGGAAATCATTGTGGTTGCCAATTGCTGCGAAGATGATACGTTGCGCGTTGTAAAAAATATTGCCCCAGAAATACGAGTGCCATTGGTGCTCCTGGAAGAAATGGAAAAGGGCGTGGTGGCAGCGCGAAACCGGGCGGTACGACAGGCAAGCGGGGAGATTATCGCATTTTTGGATGATGATGTGCAGGTAAGCCCCCTGTGGCTTCGTGAACTGCTTAACACGTTCGATGCTGAACAGCCCGATGTTATGGTGGGTCGGATCTATCTCGACTGGCATGGGTTATCCAAACCGATGTGGTTTGACGCCAGCATGGGGCAATATCTGGCGCAAGTCGACCTCGGTGATATTCCCATGCTTTTGCAGAATCCATTGGGA
>JAJYPG010000430.1 GCA_021795535.1 Planctomycetota bacterium | reverse complement strand
CTGCTAGGGGCCTGATGTCACACGGAGTCGGCACAGTTGGAAGCTTGAATGGATTGGCTTACGCATGATTGCCAGAATTCAGGGTCGGATAGATTCAGTCACCGAGACGGCGGCGATTATTTCAGTTGGGGATATCAGCTATGAGGTGCTCACGCCCGCGGTGGATATTGAGCATCTGCAAAAGCACATCGGGCAGCGGATCACCTTTGTCACGTTGCATTACCTTGAGGGAAATGCCTCTTTCGGCCAGCTTGCCCCCCGGCTCATCGGGTTTATCCGCCAGCAGGATAAAGATTTTTTTGAGCAGTTTATCACCGTCAAAGGCATCGGGCCGCGCCGGGCTTTAAGAGCCTTAACCCAGAGCGTGGATCGCATTGCCGCCGCCATCAATCAGAAAGACGCTCGCTTTCTCACCAGCCTTCCGGAAATAGGCAAACGCACGGCGGAGCAAATCATCGCCGAACTTTCCGGAAAGGTGGATCAATTTGCGACTTCCGGCGGTGGCGCAGGCGTCCCCGCCGCCCGCACCGATCAGCAAACCGCAGCCATTGAAGCCATGATTTCATTAGGTGAACGGTCCGCCGAGGCGGAAAATTGGGTGGACCGGGCCTGCCGTGCCGATCCAACGCTCACGGAGTCTTCGAGCATCATGAAGGCCGCCTATCGGCTCAAGGCAGGTGGATAATGGCGCGTGAACGCATTATTACAGCCCAGGCGCTGCCGGAAGATCAGGCGGCAACCCAGAGCCAACCAACACTGCGTCCCAAGAGGCTTGATGATTACATCGGGCAGCGGGAACTCATTGAAAAGCTGCGCATCAGCATTGCCGCGGCCCGTCAGCGCAGCGAGGCCATGGAACATGTTCTGTTGCACGGCCCGCCGGGACTTGGCAAGACTACCTTGGCGCACATTATTGCCTCAGAACTTAACGGTACAATTCCGAAAATTACCAGCGGCCCGGCTCTGGCGCGGCCAACGGAGCTTGTGAGCATGTTAACCAACATGCAGCGCGGCGACGTACTGTTTATCGATGAAATTCATCGCATTCCCGCAGCTGTGGAAGAATATCTATATCCTGCCATGGAGGATTTTTGCATTGACGTGGTGATGGGTTCCGGCACGCACGCGAATTCTCTGCACATGGAAATTCAGCCCTTCACGCTCATTGGCGCTACCACCCGCGCCGGGCTGCTATCCGGACCGATGCGTGCGCGCTTTGGCATTGTGCATCATTTGACTTATTACGACCTGCCTGACCTCTTGCGGATCGCCACGCGCTCGGCCGGAGTATTGGACCTGCCGGCTCAAAGCGAAGCCCTGGAACTCGTTGCCCGCCGAGCGCGCGGCACGCCGCGCGTGGCTAACCGGCTATTGCGGCGTGTGCGGGATTTTGCGCTGGTTCGCGGTGAAGGAAAACTTACCCCGCAGATTGCCGTTGAAGCATTAAAGCTTGAGGCCATTGATGAGCAGGGCCTTGATGCCCTGGATCGCCGGTTTATGCAGGTATTAGCCCGAGATTATGATGGCGGCCCCGCGGGCATTGAAGCCCTGGCGGCCACGATGGGTGAGGAATCCGACACACTGGAAGATGTTATTGAACCGTTCTTGCTGCAAACCGGTTTTATTCGTCGCACGCCAAAAGGTCGGCAACTCACCGCCGCCGGCTATGGGCATCTGAAACTCACACCGCCCGCGCGACCCGTATTGGAAGATAACAGCCTGTTTTAGGAACAGGCGGAGGGGGGATGGTGGCGAGCCGGTGGGTTTATCCCACCGAGAATGTTAGCCCGCAGGTTCAACCTGCCGAGCAAAATAGCAGCGAATCGCTTCCAGAAAATTCCAGGTTCCAAGTTCAGTATTCAGTTAGATTACTAGGACAGACTCCTAAGCGCAATTCAGCAAGTGCCTTATATCGCACGGGCGTGCAAAATAGTATGCTTGGGATTGTCTTTACGGTTGGGCGTTTGAGCCGAACTGTGATTGTTATTAAGGAGTCCGCCGTGACAGTACTTGCCGCAAAAAAATCCGAGGCCCCCGGTTCAGGCCGTGTTCGCCGCCCCTTACAACCGCTGTTAAACCCACAGAATATCGCGGTCATCGGCGCCACGGAAACGCCCAGCTCCGTGGGCCGCACGCTGCTGTGGAATTTGATTTCATCACCGTTCGGAGGAACGGTTTTTCCGGTTAATCTTAAAAGACCCAGCGTGCTGGGCATTAAGGCCTATCCAACGATTCATGATGTGCCGGAACGTGTTGATCTGGCGATTATCTGCACGCCGGCATCGGGCGTGCCGGAGTTGGTGGAACAATGTGGAATCGCCGGCATTCCGGGTGCGATTATTATTTCCGCGGGTTTCAAGGAACTCGGCGCCCCCGGTGTGGCGCTGGAACAGAAGATTGCCGCGCATGCCCGGCGCTATTCCATGCGCATCATCGGGCCGAATTGTCTGGGGGTGCAGAATCCGTTAATCGGATTAAACGCCTCCTTCGCCCATGGCATAGCCCGGCCCGGTTCCATCGCATTTTTATCACAATCCGGCGCGCTGCTTACCGCCATCCTTGATTGGTCCCTGCGCGAGCAAATCGGCTTTAGCGCCTTTGTTTCATTGGGGTCCATGCTGGATGTCGGGTTTGGGG
>JAJYPG010000429.1 GCA_021795535.1 Planctomycetota bacterium | reverse complement strand
AACCCCGGATGTGGAAAAAAAATATATGGGCGGGGCTTCGTCCTATACCGTGCCGCAATAGTAATTAAACAAGAAAATCGATATATCATTTTGGCTGATGGTGCGCGATCTGGCCTCACTGTCGGCGCGATGACGAGGGACGGATGCGGTGTCGGCGTGTGGTAAAGAGGTACACAAAACTATTTCCGTTGCGGTATACTCGGACAGGCTCCTTGCTTAAATTGGGCATTTTCTGCTGGCGGAGTTTGATGGGTTCGGAGAAACGTATGGCAACGGGAATCGGGATTGATTGTCCGATGATTATGGGTGTGGTGAATGTAACACCGGACAGTTTCAGCGACGGTGGCAGATTTGCTACGGCTGGGGGAATTGATCATCAGGCCTGTATTGAGCATGCGCTTAGCCTGGTGCAGCAGGGGGCGAGCATCTTGGATATTGGCGGTGAGGCTTCATCTTTTCATCGGCCGGGCGTGGTGCCCGTGGCGGCGGATCAACAGATACATCGCGTGGTTCCGGTTATTAAGGGCTTGGCGACGCGACTTGGTGAATTGGCTAAAACCGATCCGGCGGTCATTATCAGTGTGGATACGCGCTGCAGCGCGGTGGCTCTAGCCGCACTTTCCGCCGGCGCCGGGATGATTAACGATACGTCAGCCGGGGAGTATGATCCGGAGATGTTTGCTTTGGCGGCACGTAGCGGATGTTTTGTGGTGCTGATGCACATGTGGATGGAAAGTCCGCAGCATCCGCCGACGGCACGGGAAAATATTTGTGCGGAGGTTTTCGGATATCTGCGGCAGCGGGCGCAAGCGGCCATGGCGAGCGGCATAGCGCAGAATCGAATTCTGCTGGATCCGGGACTGGGTTTTGGTAAAACGATGGAAGATAACTGGCGGTTACTGGCGAATATTGACCAGTTGGCAGTTCATGGTTTTCCGGTGGTGGTGGGGGCCTCGCGGAAGAGATTTCTATCAACGGTAATCGCGGATTCAGCATCGGGCGCGTGGGATCAACGCGATATGGCCACCGCTCTGGTGACCGGCCTTGCGGCCCAGCGCGGGGTGCTGGTGCATCGTGTGCATAACGTTGCGTTAGCGGCGATGGCCTTGGCGGTTAATGCCCGATGCACTGGCGTGCAGTAAGCAACCCGGTGCCCGGCACTTGGCGGGCAGGGCAATTCTGTGCATAATCCGCGCATGGGAATTGTCGTTGGCTCGGAGCCTGTCCCAGTAATGGCCGGGATTGCGATTGCTCGGACAGGCTTCTGACGTTGCGGCGGCCCGGTTTTTTTGTGGTTTTAAGGCGCACGGTTGCGGATCGGATTTTTGAATGCAGTTTTTACTCCACGGTGGGTTGGCGGCGGATGCGGGTGACGCGATGATTCGGCACGGACATCGGGTGCACCAAATCGCAGAACTTACCGACCAGACGCTCGCGTCAGGGACGCCTGACAAGTTGCTTGCTGATTTGGCGCAGCGGCAGTGGTGCCTTTTAACAGCCGATCGTGATTTTATTCATGGCGTTTATGATCAGGGCCTCTCGTTTCCTCTTTGTATGGTGCTGTTGCTTGGCCAGCCGCCGCAATGCAGCGCTGCCGTGGATCGACTTTTTGAACGTTACAAGCGACTTTCCCCCAAGCGGCTTTATACGGTTACGCCCGGACGTGTGAAAGTGCGGCAATTGCCGGGTTGACAACACGATATGATTGAACTTTCTGAACAAAATGCCTTGGATTATTTGCGCAGTCGCTCGAGGGTTTCTCCGGACGGTGAAGTACTGGTGCAAAGTCTGTCCGGCGGCGTGGCCAATGTGGTGCTTAAGATTATGGACATGAACGCCGGCGAGCCGGTGGGAACGGACATGCGCACGGCCGGTCAGATTAAACGCGGCGTTCCGGATAAGCGCATGCGGTCTGGGGCCTGTTTTGTCATTAAGCAGCCGCTGGGTGAATTTCGTACCGCCGCCAGATGGGCTGTAGATCGCGATCGTGTATGGGTGGAGCGTGACGCACTGATCATGCTGCGGGAAATCCTGCCCGCTGATTCGCTTCCAATGGTCCTGTGGAGTGACCCGGAAAATTATGTTCTGGCCATTTCCGCAGCGCCGGTGGGGGTGGTGAATTGGAAAAAGCAGTTGCTGACGGGGCAGGTTGATCGGCGGGCGGCTGAGGCGGCGGCGGAAATTCTTGCGATCCTGCACGCTTCTACCATGAATGATGCTAAATGGGCACAGCGATTTGGTGATCCACGCGGATTTATCCAACAGCGCATTGATCCCTACCTGCGGTTTGCAGCCGAAAAGAATAAATCCGTGGCCACGGCATTAAGGGATGTTGAAGCGGGGCTTGTGAACGCGCCAAGGTGCTTGATTCATGGAGATTTTTCACCAAAAAATATTCTCTGGCGGGCACCGGGCGACGGCCAGAGTGCGCATTTATTTATTTTGGATTTTGAAGTGGCGTTCTACGGCAACCCCGCTTTCGATGTGGCGACACTTTTGAATCATTTGATGCTCAAGGCGTTTTATTTGAAAAAACGCTGGCGGGCCGCCATGATCGCCGCGGATTATTTCTGGCAGACCTATCGCGAAACGGCACCCAAAGTAATGGCTGCGGAAATTTCAGAAAGCGGGGGAAGAATTCTC
>JAJYPG010000428.1 GCA_021795535.1 Planctomycetota bacterium | reverse complement strand
CGGGACAATTGGTCTGGAACCGTTTCACCGGACCAGGCCGTGTGGCCCTGCAAAGCATGTACATGCCGATGGAAGGTGGCGTGGAATAAGCCTTTGTCAGTCGGACGTAACGCTTGTGAAGGATGCGCATGGCGCTGAAAAAATCCTACTGTGTCCATCATTCAGACCGACCGGCGATTGGCGTTTGCGTTATCACGAAACAGCTTATTTGCGAGGAATGCTCCACCCGCTATGAAGGGGTTAATTACAGCCGGGAAGGGCTGGCCATTTTGCGGGAACGTCGCGCTGCGGAAGACCAGAGAAAATTCTGGCCTGACCGGGTTTGGTTTATCATTTTTCTGCTGTTCTCACCAGTGTTCATGTTGGCTTTGTATATGGCATTGAACGGTGCGATGCTGTGGCTTATGCGGATGGAGGGGTAATGCCGCCGACCACCGCAAACGACCTTCGCGACGACTCACTGATCCGCACCGGCTTTGCGGGGCCACTGGATGCGGCCGTGGAATACATCCGCCTGCGATTAGGCTGGATTTTTCCGTTGTATGTTCTTGCCGCCGGGCCGCTAATACTGTTGGGAATGGCGGCCATCTCCACCATTGTTACCCACGATGCCACGGCGACACCTTTTTTCGCATTGCTGGCGTTGCCAGCTCTGGTATGGCGCTGGTGCTGGCTGACGGTTATTCAGGCACGGGTACAGGAGGAGCTTTCGGCAAAGCGTCCGTCGGGAGTATTGAAAAGACTCCCGTTTGTTCTGGTGATTCGTCTGGCCATCGCACCGCTGGTTCTTTGGGGAACCGGACTGCTGATTTTTCCGGCACTCATGGCGATGGCGGCGGGCACTATGGCCACGCCGCTGCTGCTGGATGCCCCGAATACCGGATGGAAACAGATAAAAAAGCTTTTCCGCCACAGCATAGCATCCGGTCGCGCGATGAAACTGGCCGGCCTGTTAGCACTGATTTTTATAGCGTTGGGTTCGGGTATCTATGGAGTACTTGAACTGCTGGGCCAATTTATTCTGCCTTCCCTGATGGGGGTGTCAGACCCACGCATCAGCCTGATTATTAACAGCAGCGCCATGGCTCTGGGATTTGATTTTTTCACGCTTTTAGCGCTGGACCTGTTGTGGTGTGTGACGGGAGTGATACTTTATAACGAATTGGAAGCCAGGCGTACCGGCGCGGATCTGCGTGTTCGGCTGCAATCCCAGATGGAGGCATCGCCATGACGCTTATCAGATACCGCGCCATCATGCCGTACGTCTGCAATAGTGCGATCCCCATTCCAAGGATGTTCGGAACAGGGATTGGTCCTGTTCCAGATCGGTGTGGCGTGCGACATATTCATACCGGGCCGCGAAAGTGGATGAAGCTGTTTTATACAGGTATTTTGCAACGCCAGCCCCGATTCTCAATAATTGCAATAGCGGCAATCCTAGTCACAACGGCGTTGTTGACCAGCGTTGCTTCCGCCGTACCGCGGCATACATCAGGTTCCGCGGACAATCATGCACATCGGGTATTACGCCGGGTTTTAGGCAGCCCCATATTCCACCAATGGAAATTAAGGATGAAAATAAAAACCCCGCCCGGGCCGTTTGACGCCCTGATCGCCAGATTCCACAAACAGATTTCGCATTTTTTCCATTGGCTGTTTCGCCGCATTTTTCACCGGCATTCACCGCATCACATAAAAGAAAAAGCACATTCGCACGACGGGTCATATAGTTTTGGCATCATGCTGTTGTTATTGGGCAAGATACTTATTGTTGTGGTTGTGTTGCTGATTATTTATGCATTAATCAATCTCTGGCTGGGCAGGCGCCCGGTGGCAGCCAAACCGGAAACGAATGCCAAAATCCGAAACATCCACCGGGCACTTGAACAGGGAGACGCGTTAGCGCTGGCCAGTGGCGAGTGGATGGACCGCGCCAACGATTTCGCCGTTGCCGGAGACTTTCGGCTGATGTATCGGGCGCTGTATCTGGCACTTCTGGCGGGTCTGCATGAAAAAGGGAAAATCCGCTTCCGGCGCTGCGCCACCAACTACACTTTTGTCCGCAGTTTTCACGGCACCGATTCACAACGCCATATCTTTGAGGAATTGACCAATCGGTTTGACCATGTCTGGTACGGCTGGAAGGTTTATCCAACCGCAGCAACCGATGAACTTAAAGGGCATATCGCGACTCTGCTTTCCACGGAGGCAGGCCATGCGTAAGATCGTTCCCATTGTGTTGGCAATCCTGTTTCTGCTCACCACGGCATGGCTGCTGACGGATGTGGCCTATTCCACGGCGCGGGGTGGCGGCGAATTGCCGCCGGGATCGGTCATGCGGTTTGATCCTTACGGCTCGGCGGCACTTTACCGCACGCTTAAAGAGCTTGGCTACAAGGTGCAAGTGCTGCGTGGTCCGATTCTAAGTAGAACCGATACAGGCGTTCTATTGAATATTGTTCCCCCCGGTGGCGGACGGGCAATTCTGGAAAATTACAGCGTGGCGTCCGGTTACAATCCAACTCTGCTCAATTGGATCAAACGTGGAAATGTACTGCTGGAATTTTCGCAAAACCAGACACATATCATGACTCACTTCCATGTAAGCAATCAACGCCCCCTGCTGCGCGATAACAGACTGAAT
>JAJYPG010000427.1 GCA_021795535.1 Planctomycetota bacterium | reverse complement strand
GGCCAAGGCGCAATTGCGCCAGGCGATTATTGATCAGAAGCGGGATAAAACTCTGCTGGCCACCGGTGATCTCACCACGGCAACGATGGACGTGGCAAATACCGCGGCAGCCTCGGATCAGGCGAATCTGGCACGCGCAACGGCGGAAATGCGGGCCGCCCGTGCGGTTCTCGGCTATGCCACCATCCGCTGCACCATCAATGGTATTGTGATGCGGAAATATGTCAGCCAGGGGGATACGGTTTTGCCCGGTCAGAAGCTGGCCAAACTATATGATCCGCGTAAACTGCAACTTGCGGCGGTAGTAAGAGAATCTCTGGCGTCGTACCTGCGTTTGGGCCGGAAAGTACGCGTGCGGTTAGAGGGTTTGCACACCACGGTTCAAGCTCGAATCCGGCAGATCGTACCGCGGGTAAATGCCGCAAGCCGAAGCTTTATCGTCAAGGCCGCCGCCAATTTCCCCGCCGGCGTGTGGCCGGGAATGTATGGCAATATGCTTATTCCCACTGGATCGCATCACATTCTGACAATACCCCAGGCCGCCATTGAGCATATGGGTCAATTGGATCTCGTGAATTTGATTGTCCATGGTCGTCTGGAGCGGCAAACGGTGCAACCCGGGCGGCATATTGGTTCCATGCGTGAAATTCTTTCCGGCCTTTCAGCCGGAGAGCGTGTGGCGGTTAAGTCCACCGGATCGACAAATTCCGATATCAAAGCCCGCCGCGCCAAGTCTGCCGGGGAGATCAGTCAATGAGCACGCCATCGGACGCGAGCACACGTGAACTTAGCCTCATTGAGCGTGTAGTCAGAATTTTTCTGCATTCCAAACTTTCACTTGTACTGATTTTATTGGCCGTGCTTTTGGGCGCCGCGTCACTGCTGATAACCCCGCGTGAAAAAGACCCGCAGATTATCGTCCCGATGGTCGATATTTATGTCAGTTTTCCGGGGCACAGCGCCAAAAGCGTGGAACAATTGGTCACAACACCCCTGGAAAAACTGCTGTATCAGATCCACGGCGTTGAATATGTATATTCCACCAGCCGGCGCGATCAGTCCATGGTCACAGCGCGATTTTTTGTCGGGCAGGACATGGAACGCAGCGTGGTGAAGGTGTTCCGGAAAATCAATCAGCATCTTAATCGCGTGCCCGCCGGCGTTACCGGTTGGGTCATCAAGCCTGAAACCATTAATGATGTGCCGATTGTAACCCTTACGCTGACCAGTAAAACCGCTGGAGCGGTGGCCCTGCGGCAAACGGCGGAGGAACTCTCCGCCCGCCTCGCCGCGGCGCCAAATGTATCGCGCACTTATGTGATTGGCGGGCGGCCCCGCGTGGTCTATGCCTACCTGAACCCATCAAAAATGCACGCCTACAATATTACGCCCCTGGAAATAGATCGTGATATTCAGGCGGCGGATGTCACCATGGCGGCAGGCAGTTATCAGCGGAACAACAATGAAATTCATGTGCTGGCCGGAACCGCATTTGCCAATGCCCGACAATTGGGCCGACTGGTTGTGTCCGTCTGGCATCAGCAGCCGGTGTATTTGAGCAATGTCGCAAAAATTGTTGATGGCCCGGCCGAAGTGCATTCGTATGTCTGGCATACATGGGGACCGGCCGCGAGAGTTCATGAGGACCATGATTTTCCCGGCACCGTGCTTGCGGGAGAATCCTCACGCCGCGTGCGCAGCGCATCGCCCGGGGTCACCGTGGCAATCGCCAAAAAGGCTGGCAGCAATGCCGTAACGGTAGCGGCTGATGTTATTCACCGCGCTCGCTTACTGGCCGGTGTGATGTTTCCATCCAACATCAACATGATCATTACGCGAAACAGCGGCCTTTCGGCCAACGCCAAAGTCAACGGACTGGTGGAAGGGCTGCTGGTGGCGATTGTCATTGTCATTGTGCTTTTGACCATTGGCCTGGGATGGCGGGAATCCATTGTCGTGGCGGTGGCCATTCCTGTGGTGTTCGGACTTACGCTGGCTTGCAACCTGATGCTGGGATTTACCATTAATCGTGTGACGCTTTTCGCACTGATTCTTTCCCTGGGATTGCTGGTGGATGACCCTATCGTGGATGTGGAAAACATCAGCCGGCATTTTGCCCTGGAAGGCAAGGCCACACGACTCATCGCATTGAAGGCCATTTCCGAAGTCCTTGGTCCGCTGATTGTCGCTACGCTGGCGGTCATTCTTTCCTTTATTCCGATGTTTTTCATCACTGGAATGATGGGGCCTTACATGCGACCGATGGCATTTAATGTGCCGGTAGCCATGCTGATGTCCATGCTCGTGGCGTTTACCATCACGCCCTGGATGGCCTATCACATGCTGAAAAATAAGCATCGTGAAACGCATTTGCGGGCCCGGGAGGAATCAGCGGATCCGCACGCTCTTCCCACCATTAAGCGCACCATTCGGTATCGGGTGTTTTCAAGAGTACTGGGTTCCATGTTGAAATATCGACCGGCACGGTGGGGATTTCTTCTGGCGGTTGCGGGCATTACCGTCGCCGCGGTCGGCTTACCGGCCATGCGAATGGTGCCGCTGAAAATGCTGCCGTTCAGTGATCAGAGCAATCTCTTAATTGTTATCCACGCGCCGCGCGGCTCTACGGTGCAGGCCACCGATGCCGCC
>JAJYPG010000426.1:1638-2651 GCA_021795535.1 Planctomycetota bacterium | reverse complement strand
AGGTACTGGCCTCAAAATTGGAATAGTCGGCATGTTCCATCGCCCAATTGAGAGAGACCTGCTCTTTGATGAGCTGTTCCTCAAAAACCGAATACATGACAAGCATGGGAGCGCCGGCATCTTCCAGGCGGCGGACCATATCCAAATCATTGACCAGGGGCGAGGCGCCTGGAATAAGGGGACTGCTTAAGATGAAGCCCATGTATGTTGTTGACATATCAACCATAGGGCACACTCCTTTTTTTCTGTAACAGGGTTTTTCCGACAGACGGGCGTTCACGCTTTTACAGCACCGCCATCGGTTACGCGATTATCCGCGTGGGTGTTATTCTCGGACACTTCGGAGGGCCTGGCGGTCGCGGAAGTTTCCGGGGCGGCAAGCGCCGCGTCCCGCTGCGGAAAAACAATGCGCGCCAGTTCGCGGTAAAGAGCCACGCGTTGGGTGGTGTTGCGCACCGCCTGATCGGAAAGCATACGGAACCGATCCGGATCCATCTTTTCCACCATGGCAAAGCGCGTTTCATTGCGCATGTAATCGCGCACGCCGGAGCGAATGGCTGTGGCATCCAATTGCAGCGGCGCTTTGTCTTGTTCCATCAGACGCGGGTCGTAGCGGTACAGCGGCCAGACACCACTTTCCACCGCCAGCTTCTGCTGATCGGCCCCCATGCGCAGATCATAACCATGCGCGATGCAGTGGCTGTAGGCAATTACCAGCGATGGTCCTCGGAAGGAAGCCGCCTCACTTATGGCTTTAACGGTCTGATTGTCATTAGCGCCAAATGCCACGCTGGCCACGTAGGCATGACGATAGCTCATGGCCATGAGGCCGAGGTCTTTCTTCGCGGTCGCCTTGCCTGCGGAGGCATACTTTGCGGCAGCGCCCAGGGGCGTGCTCTTGGAACTTTGCCCGCCCGTGTTGGAATAGACCTCGGTATCCAGCACCAGAACATTAATATCAAATGGCAGGCTCAAGACATGGTCCAGACCGCCGTAGTCAATGTCGTAAGCCC
>JAJYPG010000426.1:0-1628 GCA_021795535.1 Planctomycetota bacterium | reverse complement strand
TCGGCAAGTTGGCCAAGCAGGAGTGGTTTTTCGCCAGGCATGGCGGCCAGCGTTTTGCGCAGGGCCGCAACACGTCGCCGCTGTTCGGCGATCCCGTTTTCCGTGTCTTGTTCACCGTTGAGAAGCCCCTGGACAAGCTGATCGCCCAGCAAACCGCCCATCTCGGTCAGCAGACGTCGCGCATGATTCTGATGTTCCAGAACACCAAGGCGAACACCCAGGCCGAATTCCGCGTTGTCCTCAAAGAGGGAATTGCTCCATGCCGGTCCGCGGCCATCACGGTTTTTCGTGTAAGGCGTGGTGGGCAGGTTGCCGCCATAAATGGACGAACAGCCGGTAGCATTGGCGATGATTAACCGGTCGCCAAACAACTGCGTAAGAAGTTTGATATAAGGCGTTTCGCCGCAGCCGGCACAGGCACCGGAATACTCAAAGAGCGGCAGCAGGAACTGGCTGGATTTGGCATCAAGCCGGACAATGCGTCCGCGGTCCAGCTCTGGAATATTCAGGAAGAAATCATAGTTTATTCGCTGCTGATCACGCAGTTCCCGCTGCGGCTTCATGTTGATGGCCTTGCGTTTGGGATTGGTGCGGTCTTTGGCGGGGCAGATTTGCACGCACAGGCCGCATCCGGTGCAATCTTCGGGCGCCACCTGAAGCGTGTACATAAGGCCGCGCATATCCGGCGCTTTGTAAGGCACGCCGCGGAAACTTTCCGGAGCATTCAAAGCCGCATCATTGTCATACACTTTCGCCCGAATGGCCGCGTGTGGGCACACAAATGCACACTTGTTGCATTGAATACATATCTGTGGATCCCATGCGGGAATTTCCACAGCGATGTTCCGCTTTTCCCATCTGGTTGTTCCGGTCGGCCAGGTGCCATCCACGGGAAATGCGCTTACCGGCAGCAGGTCACCCTTGCCAGCCATCATGACGCTCTGCACACGTTTGGTGAAATCATCCATGCGTTCGTCGGCAAAGCCGGTCTGGCGCAGGGACGAAGTGGCGGTTGGCGGCACCGGAATTTCATGCAGATTAGCCAGTGTCCGGTCCACGGCATGGAAATTCCGTTTTACCACTTCCTCGCCGCGTTTGGCGTAGGTTTTTTCGATGGAGCGTTTGATGGCCTCGATCGCCTTTTCCCGCTCCACAACGCCTGAGATGGCAAAGAAACAGGTCTGCATGACGGTGTTGATGCGTCCGCCCATGCCCGCCTCACGCGCGACTTTCCCGGCATCAATGGCATAAAGTTTCAGGTGTCGCTTAATTATGGCGTTTTGAATTTCCAAAGGCAAAGATCCCCAGACATCATCGGGCATGAGGGGGGCGTTGAGCAGGAAAACGCCATTATCAGCGGCGGCCTCCAGGATGTCCATTTTTTCCAGGAATTCAAACTGGTGACAGGCTATAAAATTTGCCCGGCGGATCAAATAAGGCGATCGAATGGGTTCCGGGCCGAAACGCAGATGCGAAATGGTCATGGCTCCGGATTTTTTTGAATCGTAAACAAAATAACCCTGGGCATGCAGCGTGGTTTCATCGCCGATGATTTTGATGGAATTTTTATTTGCGCCAACGGTTCCATCAGAACCAAGGCCGAAAAACATCGCCTTGACGACCTGCGG
>JAJYPG010000425.1 GCA_021795535.1 Planctomycetota bacterium | reverse complement strand
GGAAACCTGCCTTGCTTTTTTTTGGTGGTGGGATATAACCCATTCATAGGTTAGACTCGTGGTGAGCTTGACCGGCCAAAAGGCCGTGAACGGTTACCCGATTTTCTGGTCCGTGATCAGTGAACTTTGAAGGTTGTGTGAATCCGCGGATTTGTCAGATTGCACGGATTTTCCGACGGGGCGCCAACCTCTTTGTGTCGTAGTGTCTTTGTGGTGAAGTTTTTCGTTCAGTGCAACCATCTCATATCCCAATAACATGACTGCCGAAGCTGTTACGGTCATTGTACCACCGCACTTTGTTTTGCCAACCGCACCGCAAATTCGAACATCTCCCGTGCCCCGTCGACGGGTTCTTCGTGCTTCGCGTGCGCCTCCCGGCTTCAGGCTTACAGACCTTGGATTGCCAGATAGCAGGCGGCAGATTGGTCGATAAACCCTCGCTTTTCGTCCGCTGGCGCTATCGATTGCTGCATGCGAATTATATAGATAACTATACACTCATTACTGCACATTGCGGGCATAAGTTACCGTCTTCGGACGCCGGCGCGCGGCGTCATATTATGGGGCTAAAAGTTTTTCCAGGCGGTCGAGGCCTTTATCGATTTGCTCCATGCCGGTGGCGAAACTTAGTCGCACGTGGTCGGGGAAACCGAAGTCGTTGCCGGGCACCAGGGCGACATGGGCTTCATCAAGAACAATGCGGCAAAATTCAATGGCGTCCCGGGGTGCGGCTGCGGTTTTGCCCAGGGGCTTGCCTAAGGCGCCGGCGATGCTGGGAAAAGTGTAAAACGCGCCGGTGGGTCGCACGCATTTGAACCCCGGCAGCACATTGAGTCGCTGCCAGATATGCTCACCGCGCTTTTCAAAGGCCTGACGCATTTTTGCCACTTCATCCTCCATGGCCGGGTTGCTTAACGCTTCCACAATGGCCGGCATACAGAAACTGGTGATATTGCTGGTCATCTGGCTCTGGAGTTTATTCATGGCGTCAATAAGCGGCTTGGGGCCGGAGGTATAGCCGATGCGCCAGCCGGTCATGGCGTAGGTTTTGCTCAAGCAGTTGCAGGTAATGGTGCGGTCTTTCCAAGTGTTCCAATCCAGGGCGGCCCAGGAGCAGGTTTTCTGATCACCAAACAGCAGGCGTTCATAAATTTCATCGCTGCATACCCAGATATTGCTGTGCGGTTTGATAACCTCCGCCAGAGCCGTGAGTTCCGCGGGGTGGTACGTGTGGCCGCCGGGATTGCTGGGGGAATTCATGATGAACATTCTGGTGCGCGGCGTGACGGCGGCGGCGAGCTGTGCGGGTGTAATTTTAAATTCCCGCCCGGGGTCGCCTTGGATAATCACAGGCACGCCGCCGGCAAGTTTAACCATTTCCGGATAGCTGACCCAATACGGAGCCGGGATCAACACTTCATCACCGGGATTTAACACGGCCATGAACGCCACGTAAAGCGAATGTTTCCCTCCCACTGAAACCATAATCTGCTCAGGCGGATACGGCAGTTTGTTGTGACGCGCGAGTTTGTCGGCAATGGCTTTGCGCGCTTCGGGAGTGCCGGCAGTTGGTTCATATTTGGTTCTGCCGGCCCGCAAGGCGGTGATGGCGGCTTCCTTGATGGCCGCGGGGGTATCAAAATCCGGCTCTCCAGCCCCAAAACTTACCACGTCCACCCCCTGCTTTTTCAGGGCATTGGCACGGGCGGTGACAGCGAGGGTAATAGATTCGGCGATTTGATCCAGACGTGAAGCTAATTGCATTGAATGAAGTCCTTTCAGTTTCACCATTGTATCACATTGGCCCCAGCGCAGCCAAGACAAACAGTGCTGGGAATAACCTGGGCATAACACACGCCAGGCTAAATTCAGCTATGGTGGCGTGTCCTTTGAATTTCCAACGCTGCCTGGCCTATGAAGTCCATAACAGCGCCGAGTTCCGAAAGTATTCTCCGCCACGCCAACGACGATCAGCCGCGATTTTGAATTCACGTAAAAAAATAGCGGGTTAAGTGGAAGAAGACCGGTGCGGCAAAGCAGAGCGAGTCGATCCGGTCCATCACACCACCGTGGCCCTCAATCATGTGTCCGTAATCCTTTACCCCGCGGTCGCGTTTGATGGCAGACATGACCAGGCCGCCGCCGAATCCCATAACTGTGATGACCAGTGACATTCCGGCTGATTGCAGTGGCGTGAAGGGCGTGGCCCACCACAGGCCCGCGCCAATAGCGGTCGCCGACACGATACCGCCTATCAGCCCTTCCCATGTTTTGTTCGGGCTGACGGTTGGCGCAATTTTGTGGCGGTCCAATGTTTTACCCCATCCGTATTGAAGCACATCGCTGATCTGTGCGACAAGCACAAGATAAAACATCAGTTTTCCATCTTGGCCGACGTAGTGCGGAATGTTCAACGCCAAGAGCGCCGGAACATAGCTGATGCAATAGACGCAGACCATAAGTCCCCACTGAATCTTTGACGTTCGTTCCAAAAAGTTTTTGCAATCTCCGGCCACAGCACTGCGGATGGGAATGAACAGAAAGGCGTAGACGGGAATCAGAATGGAGAAGAGGCCGTACCACTTGATTGCGACCAGATAATACTGGAGTGGCAGGATAATAAAGAAAATCCAAAACAGTGTACGGTGATCGCC
>JAJYPG010000424.1 GCA_021795535.1 Planctomycetota bacterium | reverse complement strand
ATTAATGCTGGTCGTACGCTCTTTGGTGCCAAGCCGCCCAAAGGCCAGGAAATGGAAGACCATTATTTTGGCAGCATTCCAGAACGCGTTCTGGCCTGCATGTTGGAAGCCGAGCAGGAACTTTACAAGCTTGGCGTGCCGGTAAAAACCCGCCACAATGAAGTTGCTCCCGCGCAATATGAAATCGCCCCGATTTTTGAAAACAGCAATCTAGCCCATGACCATCAGATGCTCACGATGGAAACACTGCGCCGCGTTGCTGAAAAATATGGCTTGGCGTGCCTGCTGCATGAAAAGCCGTTTGCCGGTGTTAATGGTTCCGGTAAACACAACAACTGGTCCATGGCCACGGATACCGGTGAAAACCTGTTGAACCCCGGTGAAACACCCCACGAAAACGCACAGTTCCTCGTTTTCTGTGCCGCG
The DNA here is from genome assembly GCA_021795535.1 of Planctomycetota bacterium. Next base: position 2,240 of record JAJYPG010000424.1, on the reverse strand, counting down.
GTAATCCGGGCCGTCAATAAACATGCCGCATTGTTGCGGGTGGCAATTGCCTCAGCGGGTAATGACCATCGTTTGGGTGCCAATGAAGCTCCGCCGGCTATTATCTCCATTTATCTTGGCGATCAATTGCAGGACATCATCACCCAAATCGAAGCTGGTGGTGCCAAGAGCACCAAAAAAGGTGGCCACATGGAAGTTGGCGTGACCGTGCTTCCCAAGCTCCCGCGCGATGCCGGAGATCGTAACCGCACCTCGCCATTCGCTTTCACCGGTAACAAGTTTGAGTTCCGGGCGGTGTCCTCGGGTCAGTCCGTTGCCACACCCAACACGGTTCTCAATACTATTGTCGCAGAATCGCTTGACTATATTGCCGGAAAACTCGAAGCCGACCACAAGGCCGGAAAGGATTTCAACAAGTCCGTTCAGGAACTTCTCGCTGCTGTTATCAAAGAGAACAAGGGCGTGATTTTCAACGGTAATGGCTATTCGGAAGAATGGCACAAAGAAGCCGAAAAGCGTGGCCTGCCGAATTTAAAAACCACGGTTGACGCCGTTCCTCATCTGATTTCCAAAGAATCCATTGAACTTTTCGGTAAGTACAAAGTGCTGACCGAACGTGAAGTTCACAGCCGCTATGAAATCTATCTGGAAAAATACGTCAAGACGATCAACATCGAAGTGCAGATGACCACGGTGATTGCCAAGACCATGATTATTCCGGCGGCTCTGGAATATCAGAAGGACGTGGCCAAGTCCATCGGCGCCGCCAAGGCGGTGGGTGTTCCGGCGGCATCCTTGGCCGAACAGGAAAAAATGCTCGCTGATCTTTCTGCATCCATCAGCGAAATGCAGAAGAAGACCGATGCCCTCACGCATCTTTCCGAGCATCATGTAGCCGGCGATACACTGTCGCATGCCAAGTACTCATTGGACAAGCTGATTCCGGCGATGAATGCGGTGCGTCATGCCGGTGATCATCTGGAGACCGTCGTTTCCGATGAACTCTGGCCGCTGCCGACATATCGGGAAATGCTGTTTATCAAATAAAACATCAATGTCGAAGGGTTAAATGCCAAAGGGGTCGATCCGCAAGGATCGACCCCTTCTTTTTTTTGCTTCCTGATCGCAGGCAGACGTAAGTTCGGGAATAATCAATCGGTCTGATTATCGGCGAAAATCCACTGCTGCCATGGTTTGGGCAACGCCGCAATAACACGTCCCGGCCAACTCCACGCCAGTACGCTTCGCACAATAGTCACCGCCAGTAATCCACCAGCGATGACATCCGATGGGTAATGATCATGTCGGATCACCCTCTGGAATGCGACATCCAGCGCCAAGCCATAAAATAACGCCCGGCCGCGCGGATAAAACCAGGAAAGTCCAGCTGCCAGCGCGAATGCTCCGCTCGTATGGGCGCTTGGGAAAGATTGGTAGGCCGCTGATGAAAAACCATACGCGGGGCCGAAAAAGCCGTACTCGCCCTTCGTGAGCACCCAAGGCCTGGCTCTTCCGCATAATCCCTTAATCAGATAGCACATCGCCACGGCACAAATACAACCCACCGCTAACGCAATGGCCTTTTTCCGCCCCTGTTTGTCTAAAAGTGCCACAGCGATAATCACCAGTACCGAGCATGTCCATTGCCCCCACTGCATGAGCATGATCATTTCGAGATTGATATCGGATTTAAACTTGATGGGATTTCCCAACGCCCAATGTCCCACCGGCTTGTCAATAACAAACGCGATGGCGATGGCAATCAATACCACCAGAAATTTGGCCCAGCGTGGCCATTTGGAATCAAAATGTACGGGGCCTGGATGCCGCCAGAGTGTTGGAACGTCAACATTGGATGAATTCATTTCAAAGCGTCTCCTGTATTGGGTTGATTTACCAACCGCGTTGCCAAAGGGCGTGATAGCGTTTTAAGGAGCAGTTGTCAATATTTGTGTAATTTTCGTCATGGGTTATAATACCTAATTCCAGATTCGGGACGATTGGCGTTTCCGTGCTGGAGGCCGGTAGTTTGTTCAGGTGCGTAGCGTTATGCATGCTATTGAGCTGAATTATGTTGCAGCGTGAGGATTACAACCTCCCGCTGCCGCGGTGTACCCGGCTGCAGTTCACCACTTGGTGGGTCTGCAAGGTCGACATTTCAAATGTGTCTTGAACCTTGATTTAGATCACACCGCATGTGGTGTGACGGCGCTGTTGACGGCTGAGGTACAGCCGGATAT
>JAJYPG010000423.1 GCA_021795535.1 Planctomycetota bacterium | reverse complement strand
AGGCCTCTCCTCTTTGTGGGTTTCCCCTAAAGATTCTGTTGAAACACTTGTATCCACCATGTCGCTTCCTGATTCTCATCCGCGGCAATCCACTCCCTTTGTTGAATTACCGCAACCCACTGTTTTTCTGAATCCTGGCCACCTTCATGATTCAATGTGTCCGGACAATCTGCACAAAGTAGGCATCACCCCAGACGCTGTCATGCTTGCGTTTCACCCCGGGAAGAAGACGGCCAATATCAATAACCTTGCGGCGAAAGGCCATTGCCCGCGGTCCGCCCCGATGAACAAATCCGCGCACGCTTGTCACCTGCGCCAGATTGTTTGCGCCATGTTCAATTGTCACGCTTACTCCATGCTGAGCGATAAATTGGGCCGCTGGCCGGGCATATTGCGGCAGTGTTGTAAGAATGACCAGATACCAGTGATCCGCCAGCCGCGGAACCTCCGCCGTGGGCAGCACTTTGCCAACGTGAAGCGCCGCCGGGCGATGCCTGACCACCACCGGATTGACCGGCACAAGGCCCGTGGGAACGGACGGATTGTCATTGTTTTGCCTCGGCTGCGCAGGTACGGAAATATTTTGCGATCCATCGGAATCGATGCCGGGGGGAATACTGATACGCGAATTACTGCCTGCAACACGTGAACCGTCTGAATCCGAACCGGACGACCGGCGTGTTGCCAAAATAATTAAGCCGGCTATCAGAACAAAAATGACAATAAAGAGTGCAAATAAGAGCCACGGACGGAATTTGGCCACCAGGACATCCAGCAGAACCGGATTCTCCAAGTTGCCGCGGGTGACTGAACGAAAAGGTTCTGCCGCGGAAACATTGGCCGGTGCATGATACACCTGCCCCAGGGCCGGCTTTGCGGCGCTGGCCGCCGCCGCTGGTTCGCGGTCTGCCGAGGCTTTTATTTCGCCGCTGGTTGTCGCCTGGCCATTTGCCGCTGTGGACGGGCCATTGCTCGCCGGTGCCGTGTTGGGCAAATTCCCTGCGGCTTCCGTTTTTTTTGAATCCGATGCGTTTGAATCAGTGGCGTGCGGATGATTGTACTTGTCCAGCCATGCGGGCGTTTTCATGCCGGAACCCGAGTGCCGCCCCGATTTTGCGCCGGATTTGTCAATCAGTTCAAAGAGTGATGCGGAACCTTTTTTTCGGTTCGTTGCCATATGCCACCCAACCTGTGCCTGTGCCCGCCGGGTGTACTCCCCGGCAAACGCATCAGGCCAATGATGGTACTGTATCTTAGTGCCGCCCGGTAAACAATAGTGTGCGGGTTATCCGGGTGTGCCCGTTTTTATCGGGAACCTGAAAAAGCACATGCGTGCCGAAAGGCACGTCCCTGGGAGCGCGGGTGTCCTCACCCGCTTTGGTTCGGCAACGTTACCTGCATAAGAACATAAACCCCTGTTCTGCAAGCAGTTTGCCAATCCCGATAAAAACGGGCACACCTGGTTATCCTGGTGGGTGGTTCTGCTATTTTTTGGCGGATTGAGGCTTTTCTTATGAGCACGGCTGTCCTTGGCCGCTTCAGGTTGGCAAGCGGGTCCCACTGTTAAGCACAAAGAGCCGTTCTGCGGGCAATTTTGCCAATCCCGATAAAACCGGGCAGACCTGAAACCAGCCCGTCCGCCCACTGGCTAAAATAATTGTCTTACGCTATTATGCCATACGGTTAATTCCGCGTATGCCGCAGTAAGTTCAATTCTGCGCCGCGGGATGACCCTTTTGCTCCGACGCCCCCAGCCTGGCGGGTTTCCTTGTGGAACTGCGCAACGCGGCGGCCTCGCAGCGGGTGTAGTGGCTCATGGAATTGATCAAGGGTATCGGTGTTTCCGCTGGCGTGGTGGTTTGCAGGGCCATGGTCCTCGGCGAAGATGACCTGCGCGTTGGCAGACGAGCCATCACCGCCGCCGATGTGCCCGAAGAGCGCAAACGTCTGCAGGCGGCGCTTACCGCAAGCAGTGAAGAAATTCGTGAACTGCGCGACAACACCACCCGGTCTTTGGGGAAGGAAACCGGGGCCATCTTCGATTTTCACCTTGGCCTGCTGAACGACCCGCAGTTGCTTAAGACTTTTCTTTATGGCATTGAAACCAGTCTGTTTACCGCTGAATACGCCGTACACAAGGCGCTGCGCGATTATGGCCGCATCTTTTTAAGCCATGAGGATGCGTTTTTCCGCGAACGCGTCAAGGATATTTACGACATAGAACGCCGCCTCCTGGATAAACTGCTGGGCAAGGAACGCATACGCCTGAATGATATTACTGAACCGGTGGTGATTGTCGCCCACGACCTCTCGCCGTCGCAAACCGCTTCGTTGAACAAAACGCTGGTTCGCGGCATCGCCATTGAAGCGGGCGGACGTACCAGCCACTCGGCTATTATTGCCAATTCGCTGGGCATACCGGCGGTTGTGGGGCTGGAAAATGTGGCGCATCGCACCACCACGGGCGATATGATGGTCGTCAATGGCTACAGCGGTCTGGTGATTCTGGACCCGGATGACGCAACCATAAATGACCACAAGGAATATGAACGGCGGCAGAACCTGTATCAGACCTCGCTGGAGGCCATGCGCGACCTGCCCGCTCGAACCAAAGACAATGTGGACATCGCTCTCTACGGTAACATTGAATTTCCCAGCGAAGTGGAAA
>JAJYPG010000422.1 GCA_021795535.1 Planctomycetota bacterium | reverse complement strand
AGCGGCATGCAGGAATGGGATGTCGCGGAGAAATGCCTTGGCATGGCGTGGGACGCGGCGCAGGCCCATGGCGGAGAGTCCCGTCAGGGGCACGTCGGCTATTTTCTGGTGGATCGGGGGCGAACATCGCTGGAGCAGGCCATTAAAGCACGCATTCCACTGCGCGAAAATATCCACCGGGCCGTACGCCGGTTTCCCCTGGCGGGCTACCTGGGAACCATCGGTCTTTTAACCCTGATGCTGGCTGGAATTCTGGTCTGGCTTTCAGATGCCTGGCAATTGGCTGGCGGGGTTCTGGCCGTGGCAATCGGGCTGGCGCTGCTTGTGGCAAGTCAACTGGCTGCGGCGCTGATAAATTACTTATATACACTGTTGATGCATCCCGCCACACCGCCTCGTCTTGATTTTTCCTTCTCTGTGCCCGACGCATGGCGCACGATTGTGCTGATTCCCACGATGCTCACCAGTGAGCGGGATATTGACAGGCTTCTTGAGTCACTGGAAGTGAAGCATCTTGCCAACCAGGATTCCAATATTCTTTTTGGTCTGTTGACAGATTTTGTTGACGCCCCGCAACAGATAATGCCCCGTGATGAGCCATTGCTTCGCCGCGCCATAGAGGGGGTGGAGCGGCTCAATCAGCGTTATGCGGCGGCAGGCGGCGCCCCATTTTATCTTTTCCACCGCCCGCGTCTGTGGAATTCGCAGGAAGGGGTGTGGATGGGCCGCGAACGCAAACGCGGTAAAATTCTGGATGTAATTGAATTGTTGCGCGGGCGCGGCACCGACGCTTTCCTTTCCACGACGGGTGAAATGTCCGCCCTGACGGGCGTGCGTTTCATTATTTCCCTGGATACGGATACCGAACTTCCGCGCGGAGTCGCCGCCGAACTCATTGGCGCGATGGCGCATCCGTTGAATCGTCCGGTGCACTGCAAAAAAACAGGTATTGTGCGGGAGGGCTACGGCATTCTTCAACCGCGTGTGGCCATTAGCCTGCCCTCGGCGCGGCGGTCCTGGTTTGTGCGGCTTTTCGCAGGAGATGCGGGCGTGGACCCGTATACCATGGCCGTATCCGATTTGTATCAGGACCTTTTCGGCGAGGGGTCATTCATCGGCAAGGGCATTCTGGATGTGGAGGCTTTTGACCGGGTTTTTCAAAAGCGCTTTCCAGACAACCGCATTCTCAGTCACGACCTTCTGGAGGGTTGCCATCTTCGCTCGGGACTGATCAGCGACGTTCAGTTGTTTGAGGATCATCCATGGCATTATGGTGCCGAGTCGAGCCGGAGACATCGGTGGGTTCGCGGCGACTGGCAGATATTGCCCTGGCTTTTCCCGTGGGTGCGCGACCAGGACATGAACTGGCAGCGCAACGGAATATCCATGCTTTCCCGCTGGAAAATTTTCGACAATCTGCGGCGCAGCCTGGTTTCGCCGGCTTTACTGGCCATTCTTCTGCTGGCGGCGTGGCGGGTTCTGCCGCACGGACTGTTATGGGTGCTGGCGGTTATAAGCGTGGTTCTGCTACCCGCGGTCTTTGTTGGACTGGTCGGACTGCTGCGCAAATCAGGTGACTATCCGCTTCTGCTGCATATCAGGCTCATCCTGCAGGGACTCTTGCTGCACTTTGTGCAGTCCATAGTGACACTGGTATGTCTTCCGCATGAGGCGTTGCAGAATTGTCAGGCCATACTGCTGGCCCTGGTCCGCATGTTTATTACCAGGCGAAAGCTTCTTGAATGGCGAACCAGTTCCGACACGCAGGAGGCGGCGGCCATGTCGCCGGGAAGTTTTCTCCGATCACTCTGGACTGTGCCGGTGATCGGCCTGCTGATGGTCTATCTGGCGGTCGCCCGGACCACCACCAATGCGATGAGGCCGGTGGACACTATTTTGGCAATCGCATGGCTGCTTGCGCCTACGCTGGCGTGGCTGCTGAGTCGTCCGCTGGTGGATTCATCGATGGAATTGAACCGCCGGGACCGCGAGTTTTTACGCTTAGTCGCCCGCCGCACATGGCGTTATTTTGAAACCTTTGTCACGGAGGCGGATCATTTTCTGCCCCCGGACAATTGTCAGGAATATCCGCGTATGGCCGTGGCTCACCGCACGTCGCCGACAAATATTGGTTTGGCGCTTCTGGCGAATCTCTCCGCGTGTGATTTCGGCTGGATCAGCATGGGAATGTTTCTAAAGAGGACGCGGGCCACCCTGGAAACGATTGGGCGGCTGGACCGTCATCACGGCCATCTGTTCAATTGGTATGACACGCATACCCTTGAACCGCTCAACCCGCGTTATATAAGCAGTGTGGACAGCGGAAATCTCGCGGGCCATCTGCTGGTGCTGTCCGCGGCGTTGCGTGGCATGGGGAAATCCGCGCTGGTTTCGCCACGTTTTGCAGATGGACTCGACGATACACTTCTGGTTTTGCGCGATGCGTTGAAGCGTACCCCGGCCGGAGTGATGGATGCGAAGGTTTCCGCGATGGTGCGCGGGCTATGTGTGCGTCTGGCCGAAATATACACTGAACCGCACGAAACCGTTACCCAGACGGCCAAACTGCTGGGTGAAGCAACAAGTATTATTGATATATTTTTTAAAGATCATAAGTTGGATGCCCAGGATGATGTCGGGGCGGTGCTTCAGAGCCTGCAATTTCAGCATC
>JAJYPG010000421.1 GCA_021795535.1 Planctomycetota bacterium | reverse complement strand
CGGTTCTTTCTGGACCGCACCGCCGCGGGACAAACCGTATTGCGTGAAATTCTGCCGGGGAAATCCGCCACAGGCGAAACGCTTCTGAATCAGAAAATTTTACAGACCGGGGCACATGCCATAACCGCGGAGGTTGCCACTGACGCCCTGCCCGCGGATAACATCCGGCGCATGGTGGTGACCGCCAGGCGAAATATTCCGGTTCTTATCGCCGATGGCCGCCCCGGAGATCCCACTACCCGGCGACTGGCAAGCACCGCGTGGATTCAGGCCGCGCTGGCTCCCTACCGGCATGGGAACACCTTTAAGCCGGAGCACATTGGATCGCTGGAACTGGCGGATCAATCATTGAAACATTACCGCGCGGTGATACTTAGCGACTTGCCGCCGCCCAGCCCAAGGCTGGGTAAACGTCTGAAAAACTTTGTTGCCGCAGGCGGATTGCTCATTATTTATCCCGGCCCGCAGACCAATGGCACACAGTGGTCTGATGCCCTTGGTGCCGGAGCCAAAGGGCTATTGCCCGCGGCGATGGGTGCCGTGGTGAGGGTAAAACGCACAGGGTCGGACGGCAGCCGGAACGCCGTGGCCAGAACGGCAACCGGCACACTGGGCTTTGATCCCGCCCGGTCAATCAATCCTGTGGTGGCCACATTTCTGGCGGCGGAAAAGAGCGGCATCCATACCGGTCTTGCCGATGTGGCCACACGGCAATATGTTGTTCTGCATCTTCACGCCAGTGCCGCCAGCCACACACTTCTTTATTTTGCCAATGGCGCCCCGGCATTGGTGGAGCGGCGTATTGGTCTGGGAAAAGTGCTGCTTTGGGCAACAAGTGCCGACACCCAATGGACAGATTTTCCAGCGCAGCCATCTTTTCCACCCTTTTTATACCAGCTTCTGTTCCACACACTGGGGAATCCTGATACGTCCCAAAATATTCTGGTGGCCAATTCAGTGAATCTTCCGCCGAACTTTACGGCGGGAAATTGGCCAGGGCCGCACCATCGGGTCATTGCGGTTACGCGTGAGCTTGTGGCGAATCAGCCGCGGCTGGAAAGCCCGCCAGTTCGAACTCCGGGCTTTTACGGGCCGGAGGGGGGCGCTCCGCTTATAGCCGTGAACGTTGATGCCCGCTGGGCGGATGTACGCCATCTGCCGACATCGCGCCTCGCGACTCTGTTGCATATTAAAACTTCGGATGTTCTGGAAAACCCGACATCCCTGGCGAGGGCCGAACCCGTGGTGGCTGCCAATGGCGGCAATGCCGGCCATAATCTTTTGTATCTTGCTTTAGCTGTTTTGGTGGCTGAGGCCTTGGCGGCAAAGGCTTTTTCGCATTACCAGCTTGCCCCGGCGAAACCAACATGAACATGGAGTCGGAATACAGAGATTGACTTCCTGTATGACGGGATGTAAATAATTTTACTGGTGGACAACGCCTGCGTCGCCTGCCAGGTAACGGACAAAAACATATTTATGATGAGTTGGATAACACATTTTCTCTTCGGCCTTGGCCCCACGGGCGGCGCCAGCAAAGCTGCGCCGGACAATGGCCGAAGCCTGATGTCCTACCATTGGGCGCTGGGCACTGCCCACCCATGGCTGCTGGCGGGAGCTTTTGTGTTTCTTGGATTGCTGGGCTGGTGGAGCTACCGCCAACAGAGTGCGAGTTTGGGCTTGAAGCGAACGATGGGTTGGATTCGCGCGGTCATTCTGGCACTGGTTGTTTTGCTGATTGGCCGCCCCATGCTGGTCGCCAGCAAAAATATTCGCACCCCCGCCACTGTGGCCATTTGGGTGGATCAATCGCTGTCCATGACACTGCGCGACAGTTATCGAAACCCCGCCATGCTTAAACTCATCACCGCGTTACAAACGCGCATGCCACTTCGTGACCAAGGCTCCCGCAAACTTCCATCGGTTGCACCACTGGCAACCGGCAAACGCGCCAGCCGATTTGCCATAGCCAGCCATCTGTTGCTGATGGCCGCCAATAGTTGGCTGGGGCGTATGGCATACCGTCAAACTATTTCCATTTTTACCGGTTCGGACCATGCGCATCTGCTTGGGCAGGCGGGCAACCGGCGGGAACTGGTCTCGCTTTTATTGAAACTCTCAACACAAAAGCCGCAGGGCACTTCCACCGATGTTCCGCGAGTAGTGCATGGCATACTTGAAGATTTGCGTGGTCGGCCAGTGAGCGCGGTTCTGCTGCTCACGGATGGCCGCTCCACGCCGGGCATGGCAATGGAGCCGGTGACCCGGCTGGCGCGCAGCAGCGCGACACCTGTGTTTGCGATACCCATTGGTCAAACCCGAATACCCTTTAATCTGGCAATTAATCAGGTGCAGGCCCCGCGTCACGCTTTTGTGCAGGACCCCGTGGCGGTGCGGGGCTTTGTGCAGATAACCGGATCGCGCGGGCCAATCACCACTCACATACATCTGCTGGAATTGCCCGCCCATGGGAAAAGTGGTCCGCGACGCGAAATTCTTTCGCGAACGATTCATATCGCGCCGGGCGAGACTCGCGTGCCAATCAATCTGGTCTTTCATCCCGCCAAATCTGGCACTTGTCATTTACTGGGTTCCCCGGACCATGTGCCGGCACCGCTCACCCGACTGGGAAACATTGCCGGTGCAATCAGCGCGCTCGTGGTGGAGGCCAG
>JAJYPG010000420.1 GCA_021795535.1 Planctomycetota bacterium | reverse complement strand
GTAAACAAGAACATGGTTCCATTTGATACCCGCAAGGCGATGGAAACATCCGGTATTCGCGTGGGCACTCCGGCCTTGACCACACGGGGTCTTAAGGAGCCGGAAATGATTAAAGTGGCGGAATGGTTTGATCGCGCCGCGTCCAGCGCCGGCGAACAATCCGTACTGGCCCGTATTCGCGGCGAAGTGCGCGAATTCACGCAGCAGTACCCACTGCCGCATTTGGAAGCCAATCTTGCCGAAACCGTTCAACGGTAAAGATGGAAAGGCCATAAGGTGTCGCGGTATTCGAGAAAACGCAATTTTGTCATGCGCACAGGCGGCGGGACGGCGTGAATTACGACGGTCCGCAACGCTGGGAAGTTCAGTTTTTTGCGATTTCGCCAGAAGTGCTCTTTTTTCTTGCCCAGCCCCGGCGACCCCTTTGCGCCCGGCCCATGGCGGTTATACTCTGGTCTTGGTCCGGCTTGAAGGATGCTTTCAATGGCAGTGTCAATTTTGGTTCCCCCACCCCACATCCAGGCGCGTTGGCGAAATCTGCGCGCGGCGATGAAACACAAGCGGCTGGGCGCACTGCTGGTAAGTTACTATCCCGATGTAAGTTATATAACCGGTTTTGAGGGAGATGACTCATGGGCGGTTATTTCCGCGGACCATGTCTGGCTGATAAGTGATTTCCGCTATGAAGAGCAGATTGCCCAGCAATGTCCCTGGATCACAACGGTCATTCGTAAAAAAGGCCTGGCCGAGGAACTTTTTCGTATTCTCAAAAAAACCGCAATTTCCACCGCCGGACTGCAATCGGAAAACATTTCCCTGCGGCAGAGGCAAGGGCTCTCGGCCTTGGCAAAAAAAGGGCATGTGCGATTGGTTCCGGTGGAGGATATGGTTATCGCCCTGCGCAACATAAAAGATGACCACGAAACCACCCTTATTGAACAGGCCATCGCCATTGCCGAACATGCCTTTGGCACGCTCAAAGCACGCGTACGTATTGGTATGAGTGAAAATGAAATCGCGGGGCTGCTGACCTATGAAATGCGCAAGCGCGGAGCATCCAATGCCTCATTTGATCCCATTGTCGCCGTCGGGCCCAACGGCAGTCTGCCGCATTACCATCCAAGCCAGACAAAACTGCAGGGCAACACCCCGTTGCTCGTGGATTGGGGAGCCTTGTTCAAAGGATACCGTTCAGACCTTACCCGCATGATTCTGGTCGGTAACGTGGATGCCAAAATAAAGGAAATTTACCAGGTGGTGCTCGATGCGCAACTGGCCGCCATTGATGCCGTTAAACCCGGTGTTTCCGGCCGCAAGCTGGATCAGATAGCCCGTTCCATTATTACCAAAGCGGGCTATGGCGATAAATTTGGCCACGGGCTGGGCCACGGCATAGGAAGGGATATTCACGAACAAATATCGCTGTCCAAACGTGGCAAAACCATCCTGAAATCCGGTATGATTGTCACCGTGGAACCGGGAATTTATTTGCCCGGCATTGGCGGCGTGCGGATAGAGGATGATGTGCTGGTGACCGCGGATGGCCACCGTGTGCTTAGCAGTCTTCCCAAGGATATGGAATCGGCCCGGCTGTAAGCCGGATTGTTTTTACACAGGTTGGAACTTCACGATGGAGCCAAAAATGGCGAAGGAAACTTTCACGGACAACAAACGCGTCCGGGACCTGATTAAACTGATGGCGGACCATGGTCTGACCGAAATTGAACTGGTTGAGGACAAGGCCAAAATTCGCCTCAAGCGCGACCTGTTCCCCGCACCGGGAGCCATGCCGGTCATGCACTATCCAGTCGCCCCCCATGCTGGTCCGGTCGTGCAAGCCCTGCCCGCAGCTTCCACTGCGGGACCCGCCGCGGGCGGCACAACTCCTGCCGCGGATAATTTAATTCCCATTAAATCGCCGATGGTCGGCACCTTTTATGGAGCGGCCAATCCGGAATCGGATCAGTTTGTGAAAATCGGGTCGCGTGTGGAGAAGGAAACAGTTGTTTGCATTATTGAAGCCATGAAGGTTTTCAATGAAATTCATGCCGAAGTCAGCGGCACGATTGCCAAAATTCTGGTGCAGAACGGGCAGGTGGTGGAATTCAATCAACCCATGTTCCTGGTTACGCCGGATTAACCTGTAAAAAAAGAACACGCATGTTTAACGGCGTCAGTTGAATGACCATAAAAAAGGACTGGCATGTTTTCGCGAATTCTTGTGGCAAATCGTGGTGAAATTGCATTACGCATCATTCGCGCCTGCAGAGAGCTTGGGGTAGAGGTGGTGGCGGTTTATTCTGAAGCGGATCGGGATGCGGCCTACCTTAAACTGGCGGATGCGGCCATTTGCATTGGCCCGGCGCCCGCCGGGGAAAGTTACTTGAACATACCGCGCATCATTTCCGCCGCCGAAGTGGCTGATGTGCAGGCCATTCATCCCGGCTTTGGATTCCTTTCGGAAAATGCGCACTTCGCGGAAATTTGCCGCAGTTGCAAAATTGAATTCATCGGCCCGTCCGTTGAATCCATGAAACTGCTGGGATCCAAACTGGCATCCAAAAAACTCGCCATGGAATGCAAGGTTCCACTCACGCCGGGAAGCGATGGCCCCATTACCACCGAAAAAGAGGCCATGGATGTGGCGCGGAAAATCGGCTATCCCGTCATAGA
>JAJYPG010000419.1 GCA_021795535.1 Planctomycetota bacterium | reverse complement strand
CATCTGGAATGCCGACCGAAATAATCGCAGTAAAAAAGTTAATTGGCAATTCCGCACGGCGGACGCCCGAATCAAACTCCGTCGATTATACCCGGTCATTCAAATGGAGTGAGGCACTAGGCCGCAAGCGGGCCACCGGTGCGTCATTTTCAGTAAGAACGATTTCCTCATTCATGCCGATAGACATCCCACTTCAAGTAATTGCCCAGCGCATCATTAATGCCCGCCGCGACCACGGCCTTGGTTGCGGCAACATGGTGTTCATAGCCTTCGCGGCATATAAAGTGCAACAACTTCTGCAGGTTGCGAACCTTAAACACACCATATCCACCGAACGTATCAAGTTTTTCGCCCGTGAACTCGCCTTCACCCACATAAGCCCGAATTTTGCCGTGGTTGTCATCGGTGGAAACGCGGCAATACGTAAACGGCCCGGCGGCAATATTTCCGACAATTGTTCCGTATGTATTTTCCCGTCCCACGGTACCGGCGAGAATTTCCTGATAATCCATCTTCTGGCTTTCAAAGAAATCCCTGGGCAGGTTGGAACAGTGGAACACCACACCCTTATCCGGATCAGTGCCGTAATTGTTGTTCCAATCCAGCAACGCCGCAGGCTTGCCGGATGCGGCCTGCAGAATATACATACCTACCACGCCGGTAATATCGGTTTCACAGGCGCTGGGCATTAGGCCGTTGGACATCATGCTCATAAGCGTGCAGGGCACCACGCCGTAGAATTCTTCCAAAGCTGTCCAACATTGAATGGCGGTTGCCACCAGTTCACGTTCTTTGATGAATTTTTCAATGGCCACGCCTAGTTTGGCCATTTTAATGACACTAAGCTGCGGGATGCCGCCGGTTGCGGTGTAGCCTTGAATGCCCGCAAGTTTCGCCTTTACCGCCGCGTCAGAATCCGCGAGTTTGGTCGCCGCGCCCAGAATTTCCGACAAGTCCAGTGTCTCAATGCTGATCCCCGCGTTTTCCAGTAGCTTTTCACTGTAGCGCACAGTATTAAACGCTCCGGGTCGCGCGCCAATGGCACCAATTCGCGCACCCTTTAACGCACGCACCACACGGCATGTCGCCGCAAAACGTTGAATATCGTCCGAAAATTCCTTGCTGCCGGGTTCCTCGGTGTGCAACGTCGTGAGCGAAAAGGTAATGCCATATTGCCGCAGGTTGTTACAAGTCGACATTTTTCCGCAGAAGCTGTCACGCCGATCTTTAATGGTCATGGTTTGCGTGCGGTCATTAAATGCGTGAATCAGCACGGGCACTTTCAGGTCGGCCCAGCGTAGGGTGTTGGCAATTGCCCGTTCATCGCCGAAATTTGGCAATGTCACCAGCACCCCGTCAATTTCATGCCGATGCTTCTGAAAAAAATCCGCATATTTCTTCGCTTCCGCCAATGATTCAACCGCTCCGCTATTGGTCTGATCGGCGGGCGGAATAATGGTTTTTATATGATGTTTGGCCAGCACATCCAGCACCTCCTGTCGGCCAGTTACGCATAAATGATCTGGGAAAAAACCTCTATTTCCAACAATTACGCCAAGTGTTGTCACAGTACCAATCTCCAAAAAACAGTGGTTGCAATATCCTTCGGAAGCCATAAGCAATCCATAATAATCCCGGTCATGGACTATCGACAAGCGTTTGAGCATCCTATGGCAACACGAAAACACGAACGACGGATTTACGCAAGGTGACGGATGCGATGGGCAGAGTTAGTATTACTTATGATTTATTGCGGCTTTCGCTCGCCGCAATGCAAAATATTTTGGAGACATTTATGGCTTTCCTGGGTTTGGATATTGGAACGTCGGGCACCAAGGCGTTATTGCTTACAGAAGGAGGTGTGGTTCTTGCCGCCGCGGAATCTCCGCATGAACTTAAGACCCCGCGTGCGGGTTGGACCGAGCAAGATCCCGAAAACTGGTGGCAGGCGTGCCTAAACGCTACCACGAAGGTGCTGAAGAAAACAAAACTCCGGGCATCACAGATATTCGCCATCGGCTTGTCCGGGCAGATGCACGGAAGCGTTTTTCTTGGTAACGGTCCCAATGCTCTTCGTCCGGCGCTGCTGTGGAATGACCAGCGAACCATTGAGCAGTGCGGACAAATTGAGAAAAAAGCCGGTGGACGGGAACAACTTCTGGAGATGGTGAGTAATCCGGCATTGACTGGTTTTACCGCGCCAAAAATTCTCTGGTTTATGCAGAACGAGCCGGCAAAATATGAAAAGTGCCGCCATATTCTGCTTCCCAAAGATTATATCCGCTATCGTCTTACCGGGGAATACGTCTCGGATGTTTCTGATGCTTCCGGCACACTGCTACTGGATGTAAAAGCGCGGCAATGGCATGAGGGCTTGATAAGCCGTCTGGGCATTGATCGCGATTTATTGCCGCGCCTAACAGAATCCCAGGAAATCAGTGGTCATGTCACGGATGCTGTGGCCCGCGCCACCGGACTGACGGCGGGAATTCCCGTTGTTGGTGGTGCGGGAGATCAGGCCGCCGGCGCGGTGGGAACCGGTGTGGTGGAGCCAGGACTTCTCTCCGCAGCCATGGGTACCAGCGGGGTAATTTTCGCGGCATCCGCAACACCGCAGACCGATCCGTTGGGACGCGTGCATACCATGTGCCATGCGGTTCCAAATACATGGTGC
>JAJYPG010000418.1 GCA_021795535.1 Planctomycetota bacterium | reverse complement strand
AAACGAATTTTCTTCACTTTTTATCTAAAAATCGTTGGTATGGGGTAAATCATGTCGAAGTTGGGAGAAAATATTGCCATAAATATCCTTTTGCGAAAACAACGTTCGCTGTTATCATATATTCAGCAAGGTGTTAATCCGTTGTTTACACCGACACCTGATGAATTTGGAAAATTAAATATCATTTGTTGAAACTTTTCTTATAAGCCGAAGTATAATGATGAAGGTGAGACTGATAACAGAAAAGAGGATATCACCATGAAACCAACGAATCTAAATCAAATATCGCTTCAATTATCGGCAATCTCCAGCCGTGGAAAAAGCACCGTTCGCTTCTTGCGCGGGCGTGTTACTTGGTCCGGTGCGTTGATGCTTGCGGCAATGGCAGCACTTGCTGCTGGCGGCCTTCCCCAGCGCATTTCCGCGCAGGTTATGGTGCAAACCGGTAATGCTCTGGATGCCAACAATCAAGTTGGTTCCGGCGGAAGTAACAGCCCCATTCCCGGCTACGTTCCGATGAATCCCAATGCTGTGGGTTATGCTAATTCTAATACCGGGATGTACAATTCCGTGCCCCGTGTCACTTACCAAGTTGTGCCTGTGACCCTGCCTGATGGTGCAACGAGCTTCGCGCGTATTCCGCAAATTGGACAGTCATCATTTGCAAGCGTACCGCCCTCCGCCATACCGCTGTATAACGTCAACGCCATTAGTTCAGGTGTACCAAGTTCCGTGGTCAATTCCGCCTTGGGATCCCAAGGCCTGATGAATTCGCAGGGCGCGCTGGTTCAAACCCCTGTCGGCATGGGCGGCAACCCATATTCACCGTATGCGGTCAATGGGCAAGCCTACACTAATCCGGCGTATACGTCGCCTTATAACAGTCAAAACCCGGCGGCTCTTATGCCCGGAACCGGTGTTTCCGCTTATACCACCCCCGGTACACCCGCCGTTCCCACGGGGTCAACCAGTGGTGTGGTGGGACAAATCAGCCCGCTGTTTGGTTTGCGGCAAGTCAGCGTCCAGCAGCCTATCTCCGGTCAGCTTACCAATCCATTCGGCGTATCACCGGAAAGCAACAAAGTCTCCGGTCAGGAAAACCAATCGCAAAGCCGCAGTTCCTTTAACAGCCTGACGCCAGTTAATGTTGGCACCAGCCAGATCACTAATTCGCAGGCCATCAATGGAAATACGAATAATTTCAAACCCACCCGCCCCAACGGCCAGGCGATTAACGGCTCGGTGAATACCCCAAATACACCGGGAAAAATCACCGGTGGCGGATTGTATCAACAACTCCTGTCGGAATTGGCTGGCGGAAAGGCTTCCAACATCACTGCGCCGGGCCTGCCGGGCAAACCCGCCATGACGCTGACGAACTTAACGCCGAAAACCCATCAGAATATCCTGACCATCGACCCCATTACCGGTCTGCCCATCGCTCCGATTACGTCCAAGCGCTTGATTGGTGTTTCCAATGGCAATGGCCAACCTGCTGTCATCAACACCCGGAATGGCCCGACGCAAACCATTGTACCATCCGGCATGGGTACCAATGGCAATATGTCCAATACGCTGACAACGCAATTACAGGCCGGGCAAAATATCGGCATGTTGAACTCGCTGGCCGGTGGAACGCCGGGAAATTTTGGCCAACTGATGCGACAAGCCGAAGCCGATCAGAAAACCGGACGTTTTGTATCCGCAATTGAAAATTATCAAAGCGCCATCCAATTGCAGCCCGGCAATGCCCTTCCGTTGGTTGGACAGGCCAACGCTGAGCTTGCCGCAGGCCTTTACCAGAGCTCCGCATACAATCTGAAATTTGTTTTTGGCCGTCATCCGGAATTAACCGCTCTGCGATATGACATTAAAGCTCTCTTACCGGCAACGTCGCTTCATGCCGCACATCGGCAACTGCGCCGGATGTTCACACAGAAAAGTGATCTGGCCGCATTTTTATTAGCCTACATGGATTATCAAACCGGTCGCACGGCGGAGCTGAAAGCCACGCTGAACCAATGGGCGAACTGGAAAAACAGCGGTCCTTGGCCCGTGATTCTCAAGAAGGCGTGGATAAAGGCGGATAGCTCCAAAGCCGCTGGCCCGGCGGGATCGGGGAAACCGTGACGCAATTTGACACCTCCCAAACCCAGGAGCAAAGCGATTTGAACCCGGCTGCCCAGATCGTTCGCGCCGATATAAACGCAATAGATCATACCGCCGTGGAAGCCGGGCTGGAAGCTACAGCCCGCCTGCCCGAGTACATCGACTCCGCCACGCTGCAGGATATACAGGACTCTCTGGCGTCTGTAGCGCGGGTGAAGGCGACCATTCTTGATTCTCAGGGTGTCCCACTTACCCACACCACGGTGAGCAAGCGCTTTCAAACCCGTTCCGCCGCGATTGCCGCCTCGCACAGCGCCAAAGGGGATACCGGGTTGGATCAACCCTTTACTGCGCCTATTGTGGTCCGCGGACAGAAACTCGGCAGCATTGTCATAGAGCCGGCCAAAGCGGCTCCTGTGCGCGCCGCCGCCATTCATGATCTGGCGGGAAAGCTGCAACTTCCGCCGGCACAAGTCCGCACCATCATTGATGCGGTCAATCAGGAATCACTGGTGCAGCGAACCGCCAGTGTTCAGTTTTTATATCTTTTGGCGAATGCCATTTCGCGCC
>JAJYPG010000417.1 GCA_021795535.1 Planctomycetota bacterium | reverse complement strand
CACGACTGCTGTATGAGCGTCTCCAATTTACCAGCAGTTTTCTGGATCGATTTGAGGGCGTCGGCGTAGTTCCAAACACCAACGCCCAGCGGCTGGGACTCGTAGGCCCCATCGCCCGCGCTTCAGATTTTAAAACCGATTTGCGGGTTCATGCCCCTTACGGATTGTACCGCCAATGCCCGTTGGGGGCGGAGGCTTTGGAAAGTGAAGGGGATGGTTACGCACGCATCCGGGTGCTGTTTGCGGAGGTTTTTTCTTCCGTGGAATTAATTAATAAAGCTATGGCTAATCTTCCGACTGGCGCGGTGATTACCCCAGTCGAAGCAGTTGTCGCAGGAGAGGCGCTCGGATCTGTGGAGGCACCCAAGGGGGCAGCGTTTCATTTTGTGCGAATGGGTGGAGATGGCCGCGTGGCACGGTTGCAGATGACCACGCCATCGTTCACAAACTGGCACGGATTTCATCTGGCGGCGGAAAACTTTGCCTTCCAGGATTTTCCGATCATGATGGCAAGTTTCGGTTTGTCTATCGCCGAATCGGATCGATAACAGGCCACGCGGTATTGTTTTGGAGTATTACAGATGTTTGGATGGTTTCTCAGAGGTGCCGGCTCACGGGTAAAAACGACACGCTATCCGCCTGAATTTGATTCCAATGTCGGCATCTCGCCCGGGCGGCCAATTGCCACACAATTTGCCAGTAGCCAAGAGGCGGATAATGCCGCCGTTCAATGCCCCACACAGGCCATTACGGCCCATGATAACATGGCGGATATAAATGTTTCGCGTTGTGTACATTGCATGGCGTGTTCACGCGGTGAAACGGCGATGAAGTGGCAAAATGATTACGATTGGGCCGCGCTAAGCGGCGCTGGCGCATCAACAACCACGCGACCATTTAAGAAATCGTTGCACATCCGTCTTGTGGATTCCGGTTCCTGTGATGCGGTGATTCAGGAAATAAAGCAACTTGCAAAACCGTATTACAACATGCACAAATTGGGATTTTTTATTACGCCCACGCCGCGCCACGCCGATGTGCTGATGGTTACCGGCCCGGTTACCAGCCACATGCGACTGGCCTTAAAGAGAACTTATGACGCCATGCCCGGCCCGAAATGGGTGCTTGCGGTGGGCAATTGTGCCATTTCGGGATGTGTCTTTGCGCCGAGTTTTATGGCGGCGGGAACGGTATCAAGCGTGATTCCTGTGGATGTGCAAGTGCCGGGATGCCCGCCGCCGCCTTTGGCAATTCTTCATGGATTGCTGGTGCTCACGGGCCGGGCGCAGGAGGCTCCACCGCATGTGACGACGACCATCGCAGAGGTGCCGTTATGAATATTGCGGAGTTCTTTTTTCTTTTGGTGCTGCTGCTGTCCGTGGCGGGGGCGGTTATATCAGCCTTGGCACCGGCGCAATGGACTGGAAGGATATTGGCGATTTGCGGTACTTCCGCGGCCACCGCACTGTTGATTGCTGCGGCGATTATCCTGGCTGGCCATGAGAGCATCCGCGTTGATCTTTGGCGTTTGCCGGTGCTGGGAATGTTACGACTGCGTGTAGACAGCGTATCGGCTTTTTTTATGCTGGCGTTAGGCATTTCATTTCTTTCGGCGTATTGGTTTTCCGACGGGTATATGCGCCGGTATCTGGCGCATTATGACCCACGGAGCTTTAATATATTCTTTCATCTCTTGTTGGCCGCCTGCGCATTGGTTTTGGCGGCGGGAGACGTGATCAGCTTTTTATTGGCGTGGCGAATCATGTCCGGTCTGGCCACGTTTCCCATTACGCTGGAACACCGCCAAGATGAAAATCGGCGGGCCAGTTATCTATTTCTGGCGATGAATGAGGCCGGCATCATTATCTCCACTGTCGGCCTGTTATGGATGGTGGCTCTGGCGGGTGGTCACACCGGATTCAGTGCTTTGCACGGATCACTGCGCCACATATCCCCGGCGGCGCGATGGGCGATATTTCTGATTGTGTTTTTCGGATTCTCGGTTAAGGCGGGTTTAATTCCCTTGAGTTCATGGTTGCCGCAGGCTCACCCGGTAGCTCCGGCAAATATGTCGGCGATCATGTCCGGCTGCCTGCTGAATTTCGGAATTTATGGCATTGTTCGATTTGATGCGATTATTCTGCCGCCCATCTCTGCCGGACCGGGCTTGGTGGTGTTGGTTGTCGGGGCGCTGTCGGCGCTTATTGGGATTCTTTATGCGACCATCGACAACGATATGAAAAAGATGCTGGCGCACAGTTCCATAGAAAATTTGGGCATTATTGCCGCCAATGTGGGAATGGGGATGGTGTTTACCGCCTATGATTTGCCGGTGCTGGCGGCTATAGCGTATGTCGTGGCGATGTATCACATGATTAACCACAGTGCGTATAAGACGTTGCTATTTATCGGTGCCGGGGCTATTGATCAACAAACCGGTACGCGCGATATGAATCAACTGGGGGGATTGCTTAAACGCATGCCCATGCTGGCGGCGTTGTTTCTGGTCGGCGCTCTGGCTATTGCGGCGTTGCCGCCGCTCAATGGTTTTGTCAGTGAATGGCTGACGTTGCAAACCATTCTTCGCAGTGAGGAGTTCACCTCGCATTTCAGCCGCGTAGTCTTTGCCCTGTGTGGTGCGGGCCTGGCGCTGACTGCGGCGTTGGCGGTGACCTGTTTTGTCAA
>JAJYPG010000416.1 GCA_021795535.1 Planctomycetota bacterium | reverse complement strand
ATCCTCCAGCACCGGCTTAATGGATTCCGAGTCGCGGTGCGTTAATTTTACTGCGATGGCCGAGGCCAACGCGTCCGCATCCGGCGGTAACGCAGTGCCAGTGGTATTCGAGGCGGTTTTTGTGGCAATATCTTCGGAAGATACCGGCGCATCGCCGGGGATTAAGGGTACGGGGGCGGGATCACGATTGGGGCTGTTTCCTTCGCGGACAATAATTCGCGCTGCGTCCGCCAACGATCGCACGATAAAGTTCGGTGTGATGGTCGGCACATTGTCATTGCCTTCCATTTGCTTTTCCGGATCGGAAAGTAAAATAGTTCGACATCCCACCGATGCGCCGGCTGCCACGTCGCGCGGCTGATCTCCAATCATCCAACACTGCGAAAGATCAAGATTAAAATCCTCCCGCGCGGCTTTGAGCATACCCGGCTTGGGCTTGCGCCATTCATGATCCAATTTATATTCCGCAACAACGGCATCGGGATGATAGGGACAGTAATAGCTGGCATCCACATGCGCCCCGGCCTGTTCCTTTAGCTGGCGAATCATTTCCTGATTGACGGATTCCACAGCCGCTTCATCAAACATTCCCCGCGCCACACCGCTTTGATTGCTGACTATAACTATGCGATAACCCAGCCGTCGCAGTGACGCGATGGCCGCAGCCGCTCCGGGCAGCAATTTCACCTGCGCCGGATCACCCAGATAGCCATCATTGGCGATGATGGTGTTGTCCCGATCCAAAAACACCGCACGTTCAGCCATAATATCACACTGCCTTTAGAACTTGCCCATCGGTTTTAAACCGACGGCTTGTCGGTAATAACATCCACGCCCGTCACCGCCGGTCCATGGGAAATCGTTCGCGATTTTTCCACAACCCGCGTCGTGGAGCGGCCTTCCAAAAACGGTGCCAGCACCACCTTGCCACCCGCGGCTTCAACACACTGTCGCCCCACCACCGGCTTATCCTGATAATCGGCACCTTTCACCAATATCGCGGGGGTAATGGCGGAGATCAATTCCAGCGGCGTATCTTCCTGAAACGCCGTTACATAATTGACCGACTCCAGACTCGCTAAAACCGCCATGCGGTCTTCCAGCGTATTAATGGGACGACTCTCGCCTTTTAGCCGCCGGACCGAATCATCCGTATTAACCCCAACCACCAGCAGATCACCCTGACTGCGGGCGAAGCTCAAATATTGGACGTGGCCCGCGTGGAGAATATCAAATACGCCATTGGTAAATACAATTCTCTGCGCCCGGTGGCGCGAATGCAGACGCTCCAGCAGGCGCGGCAGCGATAGAATTTTTCGCGTGCTGGCCGAATCCATCTGCTGCAATTCGTCAATAATCTCCGTACGGGAAATCGGCACGCAACCAAATTTTTCCACTTCCAAACCGCCGGCAATATTTCCCAGATCCATCGCCACGCTCCATGACGCCCCATTCGCGCGAGCCATGGCCAGCATCGCCAGTACCATGTCCCCTGCCCCGGTTACATCATAGACGTTACGCGGCCGAGTAGCATGCAACATACCGGGTTGACCACGTTCCAGGCGATACATGCCGTGACGATCCAGCGTCAAAACGCATACATCCAGATTTAATTGTTCCAAAAGCGTTTCCGCCAGTTGCGGGGCTTCTTCCTGCACATTTTCCAGTCGCAATCCGGCGGCCAGTTCCGCTTCGGTGCGATTGGGGGTAATGGCTGTAGCACCGCGATAACGGCGATAATCCTTAATGGCGGCGGGGTCCACCAGCACTTCTCTGCCGGCAGAGCGCGCCATGGAAATAATTTTCTGGCACAAGGCATCAGAGAGAAGACCCTTGTTGTAGTCTTCAATGCAAACCAGATGGCATGATGGAATCTCCGTCTCCAAGGCCGCCAGCAGCCGATGTTCAGCCGAAGCATCAATGGGTTCCAGTGTTTCATGATCCAATCTGAGCATCTGCTGCTGATGCCGATGTTGGGCCAAACCAATAAAGCGCGTCTTGGTCGAGGTGGGACGGTGGCTAACGGCGATGACCGCCGAGGCATCAACATGAGCTTGAACCAGCAGATCCTGCAAAGCCGCCCCCGATGCGTCATTGCCGATCACGCCTGCCAACACCGGCACAGCGCCCATGGCCGCCAGAAAAACCGCGACATTGGCTGCCCCACCGACCCGCATTTGCCGATACCGTTCCCGCACCACCGGCACAGGCGCTTCCGGGCTTAATCGCTCGGCATCGCCAAACACGTATTGATCGAGAATCAGATCACCGACAACCAAGATGCGCGGCCTGACAAAGGCTTCGACTGATGCAAGTAATTCACTGGATGGATGAATCATCATGTTATCAGTTTACTTTTTGTTGGCAAAATCAGCCAGCGACTGCCGCCATAATTCTCCCGCCACGCCCGTGATTCGCGCGGCAATACGCACATGCCACAGCGGCACCGGTGGATTAAAATCCCGCAATTTAACCCAGTCTTTAGCGGTTGTGACCCATGCAGCGGCCTGTCGATCCGCGGTGAGCTTTAACATTTCAGGGAAATCCAGTTCGGGAACATAACGATGATGGTCATCAAACCAGCACCCTGCGGAAACTTGGATTCCCAGTTCTGACAGCGTGCGAACAAATCCATCAGGATTGGCGATACCCGCAAACGCCAGAACGGTTTGGCCCCGCCCCTGCACCGTG
>JAJYPG010000415.1 GCA_021795535.1 Planctomycetota bacterium | reverse complement strand
CGTTGGGGTCCGTTTTCCCGGCATGATGCGCCGGTGCCGGATTAACAGCATGTCGAACCGTATTTTGTTCGCCGCTGAATAATACACTGGTAATCACGAATCGTATAGTTATTGGCGCTAGTTCGGATCGGCGACCGGCGGGTGCCCGTTTTTGTTGGGAACCTGAAAAAGCATAGGCGTGCCCAGGCAACCGCTTTGCCATTGAACAAGTCTGGTAAATAATATGCGATGTCTTATTTTTCAGCCGATGTGAGCCAATGGGAAAGTTCCCGCATGGCCGCAGCGTGCAGGCTGGCGTGAGTGGTGGAAATGTGGCGCGGAATGATGGTCGCCGACTGGTTCGGCTGAACGTCTGCATAATGCTGATAAAAAATCATGGCGATATGGGCGTCGTGCAGATCCCCGGTGAGTTTCTGAAATGCCTTAAGCTGTTCAATAGGCTTTTTCAGGCCGGTAATTCCCGTCTGCACGGCAAGCTCACAGGCATAGCGCAACTTTTTTCCGGCAATGCGGGCGACGTGAATCAACTCATCGCTTCCATCCGCGAATGCCACTCGGCAGGCGTAGGCGAAATTACGATGGTTCTGAGTAACACGCTTCCATATATGATCGGGCGTTGGCTTTGGACCGTCCGGAGCGGACGGCATGGCCACGAGTCGCTGGTGGAAAAGCTCCAGCATCCGGCTGGCCGCCAGTTTGTGCAGGTCACGGTGCAATGTCACCAGCAGCTTTCGACGGGTTTGGGCCAGCATTTGCCTTTTCCGCTGCGACTGTGAATCCTCGGGTGCCCCCGGTTGTGCGCGGCCGGAGCCGTCCGCAGGAGAAACAAAATCGCCAAGTACATCCAGATCGCGTACATCGCCGCCGATGCGGCGGATAGCGCGAATTTGTGCGAGTAATTTCTTTGCCTCAAGTTTGCGTAAAACGCGACCTATACGCGCGGCCTGAACCATTTCGCCAAAACGACGGAGCATCACACGCAAGTCATGTATGGCACGGGCATCGGGATTGTTTGCAGTCGCAATCACCTGCCCAAACACACGTTCCTCCATCTGGCGGTAAAACGCGGCCAAATCGCCATGATTTTGCCGGGAATTTACGGATAGTTTTCCGGGTATCCATCGGCTTAGGTGGGCTTCTACGCGGTTATTGCGGCCCGTTTTTGCCGCGGCATGAGCTTTTTTCAGCCGTCGGTCTGGCTTGGAATATCTTTTAGATGTGTGCGCAGAGTTGTTTCCATTGGCAGTCATGGCGAGCCTCGTTAGACATTCAAGCCTTGCAGCAGCATAATCAGTGTCTATGGCGAAGTCTCGCACAATTGTTAAGCCCCGCTCCGGCCCGCATTCCGCTGAACCGCGCACCGCTCCGGCACGTGGGCGCAGGGGAACTCCGCATGGCCTGCGCATTGCTGCGATTGATATTGGCACCAACAGCCTGCACATGGTGGTGGTGGAGGTGACCGAGTCCATTGGCTTCAAGATTTTAAGTTCGGAGAAGGATCTCACGCAGTTGGGCAGCGCCGCACTGGTTCGCCATGTTCTTACGCGCTCCGCCATGCAGCATACGCTTGGTGTGCTGGGTCGCTACATGCGTATCGCTCGCAATCTGGATTGTGATCGTATTCGCGCTTATGCCACCAGTGCGGTGCGCGAAAGTGTCAATGGTGGTGATTTTGTGCTCGCCGCCAAGACGCAACTTGGTTTGAATATTCGCGTTATCAGTTCTCAGGAGGAGGCCCGACTTATTTACCTGGCGGTCCGCCAGGCGGTTGATCTGGTTGATACCACCGCCCTGATGGTGGACATTGGGGGCGGATCGGCGGAATTTATTGTGGGTGATGCACAAAAGTCCGCCATGCTGGAAAGCCGCAAATTGGGTGCCAGCCGCCTGACACAGCAGTTCATTCACCATGACCCGCCCACACGTGGAGAAATAAAGGAGATGGAAAAGCACATTCATCACGAGCTGAAGGGAATTGTGAAACGCGCCAAAACTCTTGGGCCTGGAAAATTCATCGGTACATCGGGCACCATGGAAAATCTTGCGGCTATGTGCCTGGCACAGCACGGGCAGGAGGTTATTCGCCATCGCGTGCTTACTGAAATGCGGCGGGAGGATTTCTCCCCTCTTTACCGCAGGCTGCTGCATACGGATTTGAAGGAACGCCACCGCCTGCCGGGGTTGGACCCGGGGCGGGCTGACCAGATTGTGGCGGGGGCGGTATTGGTCAATTATCTGTTCAAAGAATTGACTATACCTTTTATAGAGGTATCTGACCGGGCAATGCGTGAAGGCATGATTATAGATTACATGCAGACGCACTGGCCGCGGATTCGCCTTTCCGTGGAAATAACAGAACCTCGGCGGCGCAGTGTTGTGGAGTTGGGGCGTCGATGTAATTACGACGAGGCACATCACCAGCAGGTGGCGCGGCTGGCATTACGACTGTTTGATCAACTTCAACCGCTGCACAAATTGGGCCGGGAATATCGGGAACTGCTGGAATTTGCGGCGCTAATGCATGATGTGGGGTGGCATATCGGCCACAGCGGACACCACAAACATTCGCTTTACCTGATTAAAAATGGCGATCTGGGTGGCTTTTCCCCACGGGAACTCGAAATTATGGCCAATGTGGCCCGCTACCATCGGCGTAGTGCCCCAAAGAAAAGCCATGAAGATTACATGACAC
>JAJYPG010000414.1 GCA_021795535.1 Planctomycetota bacterium | reverse complement strand
CCCAACTCGCGGTGTTTGGATCAATCGTGGATTGAGTAACGCGGGTGGCAAACGTGGCAGAAAACCGGTTTTGCGATGGTCGTTGCGTGATGCTGTAACCCATCCAGATCAGCAATACGCCAACCGCCGCGAAGATAGAAAAAAACACCGGTGGCGATTCTACAGGCAACACAGATTTGGGTTGATTCAAAACAGTTCTGCTATCCGCAGACTTGGTAGGCACTCTGACATCCGAAGCAGATAGGGAACGATGCTCCCCCGATTCTTCCGGGGAACCTGATCTATATACTGGCGTCATACAGGCCCCCCGCAATGGAAAAGTCCATTCGCCACAATAATGCACTCTCACCAACTTTCTTATCCGGAAAGCATGGCTTACGTGGGACTGCTGGAACTACCCTTGCTCACCGGCGCTGCCCCAGCCGCAACTGGGGCCTTCTGTGCCCCCTGCCGCACGGCCATGACGGCTCGTCGCACTGCCAGCCAGGTCTGCATGGAGGGCTTGGGGGTCAAATCCGCTGCCAGCAATCCACCGCCCGGCGTGGAACCGCCGTCGGAATCAACAATATCTCCCCATGTCATGGCTTCCACAAACGGCTTGGAAAGCACAATGTTGGTCAGCGCTTCAAGCCATTTGCTTTGCAATTGATCATTCCACGGCTTGCGCCATAAACCCGCTCCGGCATTTTTTTCCGTCTGAATGCTCGGAACGCCCATGCGACTGATCACGACGGGCTTGCCCAGAGCCGCAAAACGATCCAACACCGCACTGACCTGAAACAAGTCGCGTTGCCAGCCACCATCACGCGGCGCGCCAAAACAGAGCTGCACACCGAATATATCAAATGGAATACCGCTTTGCACCGCCATTTCAGCGTAAATCATCGGAGGAATGCTCCGCTGGTTTTTGGCATAATATTCGCCCCACGGCTGGGTGATTTCAATCATGGTTTGGGCATTGGGTATAAGCTTTTTAACCAGCGTAATGGCCATGCGTGTGAGATCCATGAGTTGATCAAACGTAAAAGAAAAATGTGAATTCACATGTAGGCCGCTCAAGACATTCCACAGCACCACATTGGGACCATAGCGCTGCACGACACGCTCAATGTGTTCGTAAAGCAGGCCCCGCACCGTTTCGTAATCATGCTCCCAGATATACAACCAATCCGGAATGGCAGCTTCCGAAAAATGCACCAGCGGACCGGCCACAATGGGTAATTTGGCTTGCCGCAGATATTCAACCCAATTATCCATAACCGCTGCGTTAAAAGTCTGTTCCTGCGGTTCCATGAATTTCCAGGTCATTGGAAGATAGACAAATTCACCGGCAGCAACCAATTTGCGACGATAGGCATCATCAGACCGCTCCGGTGCCGCGGAACACCCGAAAACATTCTTCGGAAATGTCCGTGTGCTGATTCGGCGCTGCAAGAGTAATTCGGCATGAACCACGGCCGTTTGTTCTGACGCGGGAATCGCAATGGCCAGGCATTTATCCGCATATTTGGCGGCCAAAGCCGGATTTTCCAGATTTTCCATGGCATCAATAAGCAAATCGCGTGCTTCATTGAATTTCTGATTCACCGCCTGCGCTTCGGGAATGTCCAAAAGCCCCCAGTCTTCCCGTTTTTGCAGCAAGCGCATCATACGGTTACGGGCTAATTCGACATTAAGCACATATGGCTGACTGCGCTCAGGCAGCCGAACCGTCTCAAGCATAATGGTGCCAAAATTGCGAACTTCCCACATTAACGTAAGCGCCGCCGGCCCGGCCGGGCGCTTGCGGCAGCGGATTTCACCATCCACATACGCGAGTTCCCCGCGGATTGGCACACTATCCGAACCAACTAGGTAAGCCGAGCTTAAATCAAGCTCTGTAGGGGCCTGGCCATCTCGGAAAACCTGAAAACGTAGCATCAACTTCTCGCTTACCTAAACCGGAGTACTATTTATGCAGCCTTATACGGCACTTTTTTTGCGGACAAGCCACAATCGCACTGCGTTTTATAGCCTAGAACTTACAATGCCGTCAAACGCCGCACCGAACCTAACCAGCAGAATTCTTCGCCCCTCTAGCGCGGCAAGAATTACCGGGAAACCTTCACCGCTATCTACCCCTGTGGCCGGCGCGGCTCGTTGGCCTCAATTTCATGCAAATAAGCCAACGTTCGCTCCAATTGCCCTTTTAAATGACGCACCCGTAAAAGACTTTTCACTCTTGTGAGCAATTCAAGCTTATTAACCGGCTTGGTGAGAAAATCGTCAGTACCGCTCTCTACTCCACGCTCAATATCACCTAATTCGTTCAGCGCGGTAATCATGAGGATGGGAATATCGCGGAAACGCGCATCGGATTTAAGTTTCCGGCACACTTCAAAGCCGCTCATTCGTGGCATCATGACATCCAGGATAATTAAATCCGGCATGACCTTCGGCACTTTTGCCAATGCCTCCACACCGTCCACCGCCACTTCGGTTATGCAGTCCATCGATTCCAAATAGGCCTGAATCAGCTCAACATTTGGCGGATTGTCATCGACTACCAATACGGTACTGCGCGGCAAATGCGTGTCATTGCTGCTGCGAACAGGTGCGGCCATGTACAATGCCTCCATAGTCAGGAGTCAGACCTCTAACGCGGACTCCAAATTCCGGAGGCATTATATAGCATCAGGGCGATTTATTCTTCCCGCG
>JAJYPG010000413.1 GCA_021795535.1 Planctomycetota bacterium | reverse complement strand
ACCGTCGGCAAAGCCGGCGGCTTTGTGAGGGACGACAAATCAGGTTTTGGGAAGTTATCTGGGACCCGTTCCTTAGGGTCGCCACACGCGATGCCGGCCGGTTTCAACACCGTTGCGTGACGGCGAATCCGGCTTCAACGCTTTGCTTCCAGCGTTATTACCGCCACGCCCAGGCCGCCCAGGCGCAGATGATTGTGTTTCAACGTTCGCCGCGCCGGCGGCTGTTCGGCGGTATGCTGATCCACCCATTGTTCCACAGAACCTCTGGCTGAGGGAAGGTTCAGCACCATGCTTTTATCGCGTTTATTGACCATCAGAAGTTTTCGGACGCCGGCGGGCGTTACATACGCTTGCGCAAAGATACCCGGCGCGTTGGCGCGCGTGGCGATGATCTTATCACCGGGGCCGAAATTATCGCGCAATAATTGCAACACACGAAACCGCGCATTGGGTACGCCTGTCGTCCAATTCACCATTGAGACGCTGGGGAACTGACTGGGATAACCAATGAGTTGGCTTTCACCGGCAATTTGAATGCCCCGGCGAGCCAGATGGGCGAACAGATAGGCATACATGGCTCCGCTTAAGTTCCAATACATGTTGGGAATAGGCCGCACCAGTTTCGGCGCGGTGTCAAATGGCAGGATGGATCCGATTTCATCAATATCCGTTTTTGTTTGCGGTGAAAGTTTCCGGCGAATGGCTTGAATTTTCCGTACAGTATTGAGAAACCCTTTCGCCTGCGAAAAGAATATCTTTGGCCAGGCGGCAGGCTTGGCGGACGCGGGCGGCGAGGCGTAAAAATGATAGGAAATCATCTGCAACGGCGTTCCGGGTGCGTGGTTCCGGGGATTAAGAAAATACTTAAACCACGCCAGGTCATTGCCCGGCGCCGCCAGCGCCAGGCCCACAAATCTGGTATGCGGTGAAACCTTATGAACGGCGGATGTTATGGCGTCATATAGACGTGTGTATGTTTGTACGGTGTTATGGTGCTCGAAATCCACTTCGTTGAGCACTTCCCACCAGGCAAAGTGATAGTGATAAGGCGATTTATGCCAATGCCCATATTCATCACGAAATCCGCCTCTGGTGTACCAGCTTACAAGACGGGCATAATAATCGGCGACCTTTTTCAGGCTGTGCGGGCGTAACAGCGTGCCTTGTTCATAACCCCAAAAAACCTGATTGGGGTTCTTTGGCCAAGCCACAGGTTTTGGCGTCTGGTACAGCCATTCCGGAATGGTGCTGAAATTCATAATCACCGGATGGCCGGCGGCAGCGCGCATAAAATTCCGCACCATGGGGTCGATGAGCTTGAAGTCCCAGAATGTCCTGCCATCCGCGGGCGGCTTGAGTTCCGCCACAGCCAACTGTGGGTAGGGGAGCCATGGTACGAAGCGCACAAAATTCGCCTTGAGCCGATGCAGCGCCTGAAAGGCGCGATGGCTGATGGGGGATCCGGGCCGGAGCATTGGGTTGACCACCACCTGCAAGGTGGGTGTCGTCGGTGATATGCCGATCACGTTGGACCACCTCGCCGATACGCTCGCCGGCGCTTCCGCCGCGCCCTGTGTCGCGACGAGAATTGCTGATAAAATCATGGCTGCCCATAGGGGCATACGCCGCAGGTGATATCCAACACGTTGCATAAAAACTCCTCAAGGCGTCTTCCTGATACTCACAGAGGATTGTACATTTAATTTCAAAGCACCGCAAGATTATTCGCTATCGAATTCACGACACACTTGCAGCATGGAAAATAATATAAGAATTACTATAATACTGAAATGCGATGGATTGTCATGGCGATGAATATATGAAAAGCGACACATCCTTCGGTTATTTTCCGGTCAATCCTACCGCGATTGCAACGGGATTTTATCTCACCGGAGCAGGCGTTGAACGTATCGCTCCCCATGCGGGTTATCCGTTGCCGGACCACCCGGAAATGTATCAGTTCTCGTGGAAAACCGGACGTGTGCTGCCGGAATACCAATTGGTCTTTTTGAGTTCGGGCCATGGTGAATTTGAATCGCGGGAAACCGGCGGGGTCCATGTGCAGGCGGGTTCGGCCTTAATTCTCCTGCCCGATGTATGGCATCGCTATCGACCCAAACCCCATACAGGATGGACAGTGTATTGGCTGTCGTTTAACGGTCAGGTGCCGCACTTTTGGCAGCAGGCCGGACTTTTGACGCCGCTCTGCGCTCCTGAAAATCTCCGCAGCCATGTCAAATCTGTTCGGGCCGCAAAGTTACAGGCGGTCGGAACTGCACAACTTCACGCAGCACGATCCATATTATGGACCTCGGCAATGCCGGGAAGATTATTCTTATCACAGATTTAGTAACCGGATGGAAGCCATCATGGACCGACAGCATGTGGTCAACGGGCGTCTACTGCAACCATTTCCACAGCCAAAGCGGCCCGGATGGCATGAATATTGGTTATCCGGTAATAAGATATATTAACTATTCTTCAGCAATACGAAAATATTTACCGGCCCACGTTATTGTGATGTGCGGGCGGCACGTCGTCACTGCCAGTGAAAAAGGTAAAAAAATCAATAAAACGTACGTACAATGGTCCGATAATAAAAATTTTGAAAAAATCATGTTTTTCTCTTGCAATCTCCAATTTGTGGAGTATACTAACTGATGTCAGATGCATGGATTCTTGATCAAATTGAATCCGCGG